>JBAIWU010000689.1:0-2199 GCA_037917155.1 Candidatus Eiseniibacteriota bacterium | reverse complement strand
ACCCGAATAGCCTCAGGCCTCGACGACCTCGAAGCCCGCCGCCAGCGCCGCGCGCGCGCGGGACGTCGGCCGCGCGCACGAGCACGAGGTCCGTGTCGTGCGTCGAGATCGCGAACAGGGGCACGGCGGCCGCCGCGAGCGGCCCGGCGAGCGAGGCCAGCACGCCCGTCTCGTCGAACGGGACCGGCCCCTCGAGCGCGAACGCGCGCCACGGGCGCTCGACGTCGCGCTCGACCGACGGCGGCAGGTCGTCCGCGGGGCAGACGAGCGACAGCTCGTGCGGCGTGCGCGTGAGGCTCCACACGCTCGCGCCGGCGTGGAACACCCAGGCGGGCAGCGGCGCGTCGGCGGGGAAGCGGACAATCGCGAACGCCTGCGGCAGCAGCGCCAGTCGCCGCCGCGCGCTCACGGGAAGACGATCTCGCCCTCGTCGTCGAGCACGACGATCGCGGAGCAGGGACAGGCCTCCGCCGCCTCGAGCACCCGGGCGGCCGGCTCGGCCTCGGGGTCGAGCACGGTCGCTCGATTCTTGCTGTCGAGCGCGAAGACCCCGGGCGCGATCTCGACGCACGATCCCGTGCCACAGCATTCGTTGCGGAGGATGCGGATCTGCATGGCGGGAGGGTTCCGGACGGACGGGGACGGACTCCGTCCATGATGCGGGCGCGGCGCACGGGTGTAAAGCCGCGAGTGCGCTCCGCGCGCGCGGGACACGCCCGGGTGGCGGCTCCATCGCGTCAGGGGATACAGTGACGCGTCGACATTCCTCATTCCTCCCACGATCGGAGCGGATTTCATGGACGCCCTGACCGCGTACCTGCAGCAGCACGAGATGCAGTTCCTCGACGAGCTCAAGAAGATCCTGCGCATTCCGAGCATCAGCGCCCAGCCCGATCACCGGAATGACGTGCGGCGCTGCGCGGCGCACCTCGCGGCGCACCTGGAGTCGATCGGGCTCTCGCGCGCCGAGGTCGTGGACACACCCGGCCACCCGGTCGTGTACGCGGAGTGGCTCGGGGCGCCGGGCGCGCCCACGATGCTGCTCTACGGCCACTACGACGTGCAGCCGCCCGAGCCGCTCGAGCTGTGGACGACGCCGCCGTTCGAGCCCACGGTGCGCGACGGCAAGCTCTACGCGCGCGGCGCGTGCGACGACAAGGGACAGGTCTACATGCACGTCTCCGCGATGGCGGCGCACTTCGCCGTGAACGGCCGGCTGCCGGTCAACGTGAAGATGGTCATCGAGGGCGAGGAGGAGGCCGGCAGCTCGAGCCTCGAGGGCTTCCTGCGCGCGCGGAAGGACCGGCTCGGCGCGGACGTGATCGTGGTCAGCGACACCGGGATGCTGGGCCCCGACCAGCCGTCCCTCTGCTACGCGCTGCGCGGCCTGCTCTACACGCAGATCGAGGTGACCGGGCCGGCGCGCGACCTGCACTCGGGCGAGTTCGGCGGCGCGGTCGTGAACCCCGCGAACGCGCTCGCGCAGATCATCGCTGGGCTCAAGGACGGCGACGGCCGCATCACGGTGCCGGGCTTCTACGACCGCGTGCGCGAGCTCTCGCCCGCGGAGCGCAAAGCGATGGCCGAGCTGCCGTTCGACGAGGCCGGCTTCATCCGCGAGAGCGGCGCGCCGGAGCCGTTCGGCGAGAAGGGCTACACGACGCTGGAGCGCATCACCGCGCGCCCCACGCTCGACGTGAACGGCATCTGGGGCGGCTACACCGGCGAGGGCGAGAAGACCGTGCTGCCCAGCGCCGCCGCCGCCAAGGTGAGCATGCGGCTCGTACCCGACCAGGACCCGGACGCGCTCTTCCCGGCGTTCGAGGCGCACGTGCGCCGGCTCGCGCCCGCGGGCGTCACCGTGAAGGTGCGCAACAGCCATGGCGCCGTGCCGTTCCTCACGGAGCCGGAGCACCCGATGCTGCAGGCCGCGTACCGCGCGCTCGCCCGGGCGTGGACCAAGAAGCCCGCGATGATCCGCGAGGGCGGCTCGATCCCGGTGATGGCCACGTTCCAGCAGGTGCTCGGCCTGCCGAGCATCCTGATGGGCTTCGGGCTGCACGACGACCAGGTGCACGCCCCGAACGAGAAGTTCTCTCTGACGTCGTTTCACGGGGGCACGAAGAGCTGCGCCTACCTCTACGAGGAGCTCGCGAAGCGTTGAGCCCGCGCCCGGCCGCGCGCCCCCGCGCCTCACGC
>JBAIWU010000688.1:0-1992 GCA_037917155.1 Candidatus Eiseniibacteriota bacterium | reverse complement strand
GCGATCCCCGGCGTCGAGCAGCTCGAGGGGCGCACGTACCGGCGCACGATCGTGCTGGACGGCGCCACCGCCGTGCTCGAGGTCGAGGCGCCGGCGGGCGAGGCCGCGGTCATGCTGCGCGTCGCACCCGCGCCCGCGCCCCGGCGGTTGCTGCCGCTCGTCGCCCGCGTGACGCGGCTGCTCGACCTCGACGCCGACGCGCCCGCGATCGCGGCGCACCTGCGCGCGGACGCGCGCCTCCGCCGCGCGGTGCCGCCCGCGGGCGTGCGCGTGCCGGGCGCATGGGATCCGTTCGAGCTGGGCGTGCGCGCGCTGCTCGGCCAGCAGGTGTCGGTGGGGGCCGCGCGCACGCTCGCCGGGCGGCTCGTGCGCGCATGCGGTGCGCCGCTCGGGGCGCCGCGCGGGGCGCTGACGCACGTCTTCCCCACGCCGGCCGCGGTCGCGCAGGCGCCGCTCGAGCGGCTCGGCCTCACGCGCGCGCGGGCCGCGTCGCTGCGCGGCTTCGCGCGTGCGGTCGCGGACGGCGCGCTCGCGCTGGACACCGCCGCCGGGCTCGACGAGGCGGTCGCGCGCCTGGTCGCGCTGCCCGGCATCGGCGACTGGACCGCGCAGTACGTCGCGATGCGCGCGCTGCGCGAGCCCGACGCGTTCCCCGCCGGCGACCTCGCGGTGCACAAGGCGCTCGGCGAGCGGGGCGCGCCCGCGCGCGAGGCCGAGGCGCGACGGCGGGCGGAGCGGTGGCGGCCGTGGCGAGCGTACGCCACCCTGGCACTGTGGAACCACGAGGCCGCGCGAGCGCGGCGAAAGGAAGGGAACCGGTCATGATCCTCGACACCTGCACCGTCGCGTCGCCCGTCGGCCCGCTCGTGCTGTTCGCGCGCGGCGACGCGCTCGTGGGCCTGGAGTTCGCGGACGCGCACGCGCGGCGCGACACGCTCGGCCGCTCGCTCGAGCGCCACCTCGGCGCGTTCACGACGCGCGACCACGCCGACCCGGCGGGCGCGGCGACGCGGCTCGCGCGCTACTTCGCCGGCGCGCTCGACGCGCTCGACGCGCAGCCGGTCGAGCCGCACGGCACGCCGTTCCAGCTCGAGGTCTGGCGCGCGTTGCGCACGATCCCCGCGGGCGCGACGCTCAGCTACCGTGGGCTCGCGCGGCGCATCGGCCGCCCCGCCGCGGTGCGCGCTGTCGGCGCGGCGAACGGCGCGAACCCGATCGCGCTGTTCGTGCCCTGCCACCGGGTCATCGCGGCGGACGGCACGCTGTGGGGCTACGGCGGCGGGCTCGAGCGCAAGCGCTGGCTGCTCGCGCACGAGGGCGCCGCGTTCGCCGACCGATTCCCGCAGGGCGCGCTGGCGCTCGACGCGCGCTGACCGCTCGCCATCGTGCGCCGCGGCCGCGGAGATGGTATGCAGGGGCCGCGCGCCGTCCGGCCGGGCGGCCGCGCGCTCCCCGGCCCGCGCGAGGCGGCGTGAAGATCCTCCACTGGTTCCGCAAGGACCTCCGGCTCGACGACAACACCGCGCTCTCCGAAGCGTGCCGCGACGCGCAGGGCGACGTCGTGCCGTTCTACCTGAGCGAGCCCGCGATCCTCGCGCGGCCCGACATCGCGCCCGTGCGCGTGCGCTTCGTGCTCGAGGCGCTCGCGGCCCTGGACGCCGACCTGCGCGCGCTCGGCACGTCGCTCGCCCGCGCGCACGGCGACGCGGCGCGGCAGGTGCCGGTGGCGGCGCGCGCGTGCGGCGCCGACGCGGTCTACTGGAACGACGAGTACGAGCCGGCGCTGCGCGCGCGCGACGACGCGGTCGAGCGCGCCCTCGCGGCGGCGGGCGTGCGCGTGAAGCGCTTCCACGACCGGCTGCTCGTGCCGCCGGGCGCGGCGCTCACGCGGACGGGCGGACCGTACACGGTCTTCGGGCCGTTCCGGCGCGCGTGCGACGCGCTGCCCGCGGGTTCGCCACTGCCGGCGCCGACCCGCCTCGCGTCGCACGC
>JBAIWU010000687.1:0-2210 GCA_037917155.1 Candidatus Eiseniibacteriota bacterium | reverse complement strand
CGCCCGCGCCGAGCGCGGCGACGACCTCGTAGGGGCCGATGCGCGAGCCGGCCGCCAGCGCCAACTCAGCGCTCCTTCGCGACCGCCGGCCAGTCGACGATCATCTCGATCGAGCCGCTCTCCTTCGTGCTGCGGTCCTCCAGCACGAGGAAGCGCTGGAGGTCGGCGCTGGCCACCATCTCGTCCACTCCGGCGGGCAGGCGGAAGAGCGGTCGCGGCGCGCCCGCGTGGAAGCCGCCCGCGGTCTCCACCGGCACCGACATCACGGTGACGCCGTCGCCCCCCACGTAGTCCAGCTCGCGCCCGTCCTTCCTCCAGAACGCCTTGCCGAGGTTCGAGCGCGACTGCGTGCCGCCGCCCTCGGTCGAGACCCGATGCTTCTCCGCGAGCGACGGGAACGACTGCACGTACAGCTCGGCGCGCCCCGACTCGTTCGACCGGTAGGCGATCCAGTGGCCGTCGGGCGAGAGGCTGGCGTCCTCCTCGTGGTACGGGCTCGCGAGCAGGGGCGTCGCCTTGCCGCTGCCGTCGAGCGGCAGCTTCCAGAGGTCCTCGCCGGTCGTCGCTCCGAGGTCCCGGACCACCATCGTGCGGCCATCGGCCGCCCACGCGGCCGGGTCGGTGAACGGCGTGGACCCCTCATACATCTTCTCGGACGGGCCCGCCCCCGTGGAGAGCTTGCGGTAGATGACGCGGTGTCCCGGGCCGATGGCGGAGAATGCCACCCATCTTCCGTCGGGAGACCAGCACGGCTTCTCGCAGAACGCGCGATCGAACGTGAGGCGGTTCGCGAGGCCGGTCGCGGACTCGATCGTCCACACATCGGTCGTGCCCTGGGGCGAGGTCACGGTGAGCGCGATCGTCTTCGCGTCGGGCGCGAGCGCGACGTCCTGGTAGAGGGCGGGGGCCACCGGCACCTGGCCGATGCGCCGGCCGTCGCGATCCAGCCAGGCGAGGCCGCGCACCCCGGGCGCGCGATGGCGCTGCGCCAGCACGCCGTTCGCCGACACCGAGAATGGCGGCGCGCCCGTGTAGCGGCTCGCGTTCGGCGTGGGGCCCAGCACGTGCGGCTCGCCGCTCAGCCGACCGCTGCCGGGATCCCAGCGCTGCGCGAGCAGGGCGCCGCTGCGCGCGAACAGCAGGTCGCCCGGCGGCGCGGGCACCGCCATCCCCTCGCCCGCGATCACGTCACGGCCTCTCGGCGAGTCGAGCGACGCGAGCCGGGTCACCAGCGAGTCGCCGCTGCTGAGCACCAGGTAGAGGAAGCGGCTCCCGTCGGGCAGGAACGCCGGGTAGCGATGCCCCTGCTCTCCGGTCGCCGGCCTGATGGACGTCGCCGGGCTCGGGTTGCCGCCGCCCTCCGAGACCTTCATCAGACCGCCGCTCGATGCCGGCGCGAACACGATCACGCCGCGCCGGCTCCACGCTCCGCCGCGCCCATCGGTGGCGTCACACAGGATCTGAACGGTGCGCCCCGCGCGGTCGACCTTCTTGAGCTTGCCCTCGGCGAAGAAGCCGACGAAGCGGCTGTCGGGAGACCAGAACGGCAGGAACGCCTCCTGGGTTCCGGGCAGCGGGCGCGCCTCGGGCTCGGCCAGCTCGCGCACCCAGAGCTGCGAGGTCCCCGCCGAGTCCGTGGCCACGAACACCAGCGCGCTGCCGTCGGGCGAGATCTGCACGTTGGCGTCGTCGTCGTCGATGATCGCGTTCTCGGGCGCCGCGATGGTCACGCGCATCGGCCGCGCCGGGCCGCGCGGCATCACGAGGTGAGCCCCGAGATAGCCGGCCGTCGCGACCACGGCGCCCGCGAGCGCGTACGCGAGCCGCTGCAGCCACGGCGAGCGCCGCCGCGCCGGCGCCGCGGGGCGCGCGCCCGAGCTCGAGGAGCCGGCGATCCACTCCAGCTCGCGGCGCACGTCGCCCGCCGACTGCCAGCGCTCGTCGGGGTCCTTGGCAAGGCACTGCTTCACCAGCCGCTCGAGGCCCGGCGGACTCATCGGCGCGAGGTGCGAGAGCGGCGCCGGCTCGGCGTTCATGATCGCGCCGATCAGCGAGGCCTGGCTCTTGCCCTCGAACGCGCGCTGCCCGGTCGCCATCTCGTGGAGCACGCAGCCGAGCGCCCACACGTCGCTGCGCGCGTCGGCCTCGCGCCCCTCGAGCTGCTCCGGCGCCATGTACTGGAACGTGCCGACGATCGTGCCCTCGGCGGT
>JBAIWU010000686.1:0-13383 GCA_037917155.1 Candidatus Eiseniibacteriota bacterium | reverse complement strand
CGAGCGCGGCGTAGTGCCGGCCGGCGTGGCAACCCGCGCAGCCCCGCGCGCCGCCCGCCGCGGCCGCGAGGGCCGGGCCCGCGGCCAGCGCGGCGCAGGCCGCGAGGCTCAGGAGGGCAGCACGAACCGCCATTGCGCGCCCCGGAAGCAGAGCCCGATGAGCGTGAGCGCGAGCAGCGCCAGCGCCAGGCCCGCGATCGCCGCAGCGAAGAGCCGCTCGCCCCGGCGGAACCACGCCGCGTGCTCGGCCGGCGTCCGCCGCAGCCACGGCAGCGCGACGAACCCCGCGGCCAGCGCCACGAGCGCCCAGATCCAGGCGGTGCCGTGGCTCACCAGCTCCTGCACGCCGAGCAGGAACCACGCCGCCTTGGCGGGATTGGGCGCGTGCGCCGGGTCGGCGGCGCGCTCGAGCGGCGCCGGAACGAGCGCCGCCGCGATCAGCAGCGCCACGAGCCACGCGGCCGCCGCGCGCAGGACCGGGCGGAAGAGGTGCGGCGAGCTCGGGACGTGGCCGGGGATCACAGGTAGGGCAGCAGCCCGCGCTGGCGGCGGACGTGGAAGAAGTGAAGGATCGACAGCACGAGCATCGCCGCGGGCAGCACGGCGATGTGGAACGCGTAGAAGCGGATCAGCGACAGCGGCCCGCCGATGCGGTCCGGCACCAGAAGCGCGCGCAGCGCCTCGCCGAAGGGCAGCGCCCGCACCAGCTCCATGCCCGTCTGGGTGGCCCAGTAGGCGAGCTGGTCGAGCGGCAGCAGGTAGCCGGTGTACGCCGCGGCCACGGCGAGGAACAGCAGGCTCGCGCCGATCACCCAGTTCCACTCGCGCGGCGGCCGGAAGGCGCCCGTCCACGCGACACGCAGCGCGTGCAACACGACGAGCACGAGCAGCGCGTGCGACGCCATGCGGTGGAGGCTGCGCACGAACGCCCCGCCCCAGACGTCCGACTCGAGGTAGAGGACCGACTCGAACGCGCCGCCCGGCGCGGGCCGGTAGTAGAAGAGCAGCAGCACGCCGGTCACCGCGAGCACGAGGAAGCTGGTGAACGCCAGCCCGCCGAGGCAGAGCGTGTACGAGAGCCGGAGGTTGCGCTCCAGCACGACGCGCGGGAACAGGTGGCGGACGAAGCTCGCGAGCATGGCGCTACACCCGCAGGCGCAGCACGCCGCCGCGACGCGCCCACGGCAGCCGCGCGAGCGGCGCGGTCGCCGGTCCGCGCACGACCCGGCCGCGCCGGTCGAACGCGCTGCCGTGGCAGGGACAGGCGAAGCCGTCCTCCGTGGCCACGACGCGGCAGCCGAGGTGCGTGCACACCAGGCTCAGCACCTCGACTTCGTCCGCGGAGGAGCGGGTGACCGCGATGCCCTGCTCGGGCAGCACCAGCGCGCCGTCCACCGGCACGTCGGCGAGCGACACGGTCACGCGCTGCGCGTCCGGCACCCGCTCGGGGGTGAGGAAGCGCCAGAGCGCCACACCGCCCAGCGCCGCCAGGCTCAGCGAGCGGAGGAACGACCGACGCGATCGAGGATGGCCTGCCATTGTTTCAGGTGCTCCCGGACGTACTCGGGGGACTTGCGGTTCATGCGCGCGAAGCGCTCCGGGGGGAACAGCGTGCCGCGCCGCAGCTTCTGACCGTGGCGGTCCCAGAAGGAGCGGAACGGCAGGCCGTCCTCGTCGGGCCGCCAGACCCGGTCCCCGGCGGGCTCAAGCAAGAATCGCCGCGGCGTGTCGTGACAGCCGGTGCAGCTCGTGGTGCCGCGACGCACGGTGTGCGGGAAGAACGGCGCCCACTCGTCCGCCAGCAGCCGGTTCTCCCACCCGCGCCCGGGATCGGTGCCCAGCAGCGTGAACTCCGGCCGGATCGGGGCCACGAGCCCGCGCTCGTCGAGGCCCAGCGGCGGCGCGTCCTGCCGGCGCAGGTAGGCGCTGCGGCGCCACTCGCCCAGCCGCGGCAGCACGTCGAACGCCTGGGCCTGCTCGGCGGTGCGCGGCCGCACGAGGAAGGTGCCGTACTCCTGCGGCGCCCAGGCCGAGTGGCACGCCCAACACTCCATCGCCTCCATGTGCTTCGCGATCGCGTGCTCGGGCACGCGCGGCGACGGTGCCGGGTGGCAGTCGCGGCACGTGCGGCTGGCGCGCACGCCCGGCCGCTGCGCGTGCAGCGCGTGACAGTCGGCGCAGCCCAGGCCGCGCTCCGCGTGCACGTCGGCCGCCATCCGGAGCACGGGCTCGCCGTTCGCCACCGCGCCGCGCTGGTAGCGCTCGTGGTCCTCGCGCGGCGCGCGGCCGTGGTACGCCCAGCCGACGAAGTAGCCGCGGTGGCACGCCAGGCAGGCCTCGTCCGGCGGCCGGGCGACGAACGCGGCGCCCTCGCCGTGGCAGTCGGCGCAGCGCCGCACGTGGCAGCCACCGCACGAGGCGTCGAAGAAGCGCCCACCGTCGCGGCCCAGCGCGCGGCTCGCGAACGCGCGCTCGGGCGCCCGCGTTGCCATCGGGCCGGCGAGCACGGCCGCGGCCCCGGGGTGGCACGCGACGCACGACGCGGCGCCGAGCCGGCGATGGCGCGCCAGCTCGGCCGGCGAGGCGGCCGCGCCCGCGTCAGCGGGCAGCAGCCAGCAGGCGGCGATGCAGAGGATCGTCCAGCGCATGCGCATCGAGGGGTTTCCGGTAGATGGGGTCGCGTGCCTGGTCGTGGCAGTCCAGGCACAGGGTCACGGCGAGCACGCGGCGGACCTCCTCGAGGTCGAGCGGCCGCGCGCCGTCGCGCGCGATGGCCGCGTAGGCGGTCAGGCGCCCGCCGTCGAGCGCGAGATAGCCGTCGAGCGCCTTGTGCTCGTTGCGCTCGCACAGCAGCGTGGGCCGGATGCCGCCCGACTCGAGCACGTGCTGGCCGAAGCCCAGGTAGGCCGGGTCGCCGTGGCACTCGGCGCAGCCGATCGCGCGCGTGCCCACGTTGTGGCCGAAGAACGGCGCGAAGCGCAGCTGCGGCTTGCCACGGTAGAGCGCCACGTACTCGCTCCGCGAGGGCGTGCCGTCGGGTTCGATCACGCTCACGAACGTCTGGCAGCCGGGGGTCACGGGCGAGACGCGCCCGTGCGCGTCGAGCGCGAGCGGAAACGGCGTGAGCGTGCGGACGTCCTCCTTCTCCGAGAAGAAGCCGCGGCTCTCGCGCTGCTCGATCACGTCGAACCCCGGCCCGCGCCGGTCGTACGTGGTGTGGCAGCCGTAGCACTGCACGACCGTGCGCGAATGGCAGGCCGCGCAGGCGAGGCGCGCGTGGCCGGCGATCCGGTGCTCGGGCGTGCCGGTCACGACCGGGCTGCGCAGCAGGCGGCCGCTGCGCTTGATCGCCACGAGCACGGTGTCGCCGCGGGCGAACACGTTCGAGTACGGCCGGTCGCGCCCGGTGAGCGCGACGCGGAACCCGGGGCGGATGCGGAAGCCGTACTGCCGCGACTCGCGGATCGGCGCCTCGTGCTCGCGCGTCACCTCGACGAAGCGGGGTGCCGCCTCGCCGTCGCCGTGGCAGTCCTCGCAGCGGATCTCGAGCTGGCCCGCCATGCGCGCCGCCGAGAACCCGTCCCCCATCACCTCGCGCGAGGTGTGGCAGTCGATGCACTCCATGCCCGCGGCGAAGTGCGCATCGGGCGCCACGTGCGTGAACGAGCGCTCGTCGCTTCCGCGCACGGGCCCGGGCATGCCGTGGCGCGTGGGCACGAGCGCGTTGTTGCCGTCGTTCAGCCCCTGGTACGCGAGCGCCACGCGGCCGCTGCGCTGGTGGCAGGACAGGCACGCGCTCATCGGCGGCAGCCCCTGGAGGACGTGCGTGGGGCTGTGGAGGCGCCGGCCGCGCATCGTGGCGTCGCCACCGCGGTACGCTCCGTCGGCGCCGAACGGGAAGTGGCACGCGGCGCAGCCCGCCGGATGCGCCGCGGAGTCGTCGGCGTCGTTCTGGCGCGCGAGGTGGCAGCGGGCGCAGAACTTCCGGTAGAGCTCCCCGGAGACGTGGTCGAGGTCCGCGACGGAGTGCAGGGCGAGCGGCGCGCCGTCGGCGGCGAAGCGCTCGCCGGCCTGGGCGGCGTACGGGCCGCCGCGGCCCTCGCCCTCCCACGTCGCCTGGATCTGGGCGATCATCCCGGCGTTCGTGTACATGACGCTCGAGGTCATGCGCTCGAGCTCGTGGCGGTGGCAGCCGCCGCAGCCCTGCTCCCAGCGCCCGGGGTAGGAGGGGTCGGAAAGGCCGAGCAGGCCGCGGTGGCCCGACTCCCGCGTCGTGCCGTCGGGGTCGCCGCCGTGGCACGACACGCAGCCGTCGTGCGAGGCCGACGCGCGCTCGATCCCGGCGTGGCACTGCGTGCACGCCTCGCGCGCCGCGCCGCCGCGGCAGCCGGCCCCGGGCGCGAGCAGCGCCGCGAGCGCGAGCGCGGCGAACGCCCGGCGCGCGTCACGCGCGACGAGCGCGTGGATCGGGGCTCGGGCCAACGTCGTCCCCCTGCGGGCCGCGGTGCGCGGCCCCTCGAACTCGATGGCGGCCCGGCGGCGTGCCGGGCCGTAACGCGGAACGGCGGCCGGGGCCGCCGTTCCCTGGCGCCGCGCCGGCGCCCGCGCCCGGCGCCACCCGCGGGGTGCAGACGCCGGACGCGGCGCGCGACGCGATCAGAACAGCACCTGGATCTGCGCCGTGAACGTGTTGAAGTCCCGCGTCCGGAGGTTCTCGCCCTGCAGGCCCGAGAACGTGCCGGTCTTGTCGAACGCCGTGTTGCTCACCTCGGCCGAGAGCTTGAGGTCCTGGCCGCGGAAGTAGTAGTTCACGCCACCGCCCAGCCAGTCGACGCGCTGGTTGTAGATGTTCTGCAGCATCGCGAACCGCCACTTCTCGTAGCGGCCGAAGACCTGCAGCGGCATCTGCGGCAGGAGGTAGCCGGCCTTCACGTACCAGCCGCTCTTCTGGCCGTCGAGCCCCATGACGCCGGGGTCGGGGTTCAGCGTCTGGTACGCGTCGTCGAAGCTCACGTCCTCGTACGCCCCCGAGACCGTCGCCGTGCCCACGCCTTCGACCGGGTACTCGATGAAGTAGTCGGTGGTCCAGCCCGTGTAGCCCACGGGCTTCGCGAGCGTCGTCAGGTTGCTGTACGCGACGTTGGGCTCGTGCTGGACCGCGGCGCCCAGCGTGAACACCTTCTTCTTGCCGAGGTACGTTCCCTTGTAGCCGTACTCGCTCTCGGGGTCGAGGAGCGAGACGTGACCGCGGGCCGAGAAGCGGAAGTCGGCCTTGGGCTCGGCGACCGACGACAGCGCCGTGCGGCCCTCCATCATGTCGCCGCGGTACTGGATGCGGTCCTGGAGCACGTTGCCCCACACCGCGACGCCCATGTCCCGCGTCGCGACGTACGGCACGCGGATGAACAGGGAGCGGTCGAGCGTGAGTGGATTCTCGCAGGCCTCGAGGTTCTCGCGCGTCAGGTTGTACTTGAACTTGCCCACGTTGACGTGGAGCGCGTCCGCGAAGCGGAAGCGTACGACCGCGTCGAGGAGCTGGAAGTTCGAGCCCGGCGCCGCATCGGCCACGGAGAGCGTGGTCACGGTCGGGTCCTGCGTGAACTCCGTCTGCACGTAGACGCTCATGATGTCGCCGTACGCGCCCATCAAGGCCAGCCGGTTGCGACGGAAGTTGAAGTTGTACGTGTGGTCGTCGTTGTTGATCCCCGAGCCGATGTCGCGCGCCACGGCCTGGAACTGGCCCTTGTAGTCCACGCGCAGCGTGCCCTGGTTCTCGGGGCCGAACGTCATCTCGGGGCCGGCCAGCGCGGCCGTGGCCAGCAGCAGCGACCCGAGCGCGATGGCCACCGCGGTGCGGATCGTGGAAGTGCCGATCATGGGATCCTCTCCTTGGTGAGGGCGCGGCCTCGCGGCCGTCGCCGGACGGACGTGCGTGCGCATCGCGTCAGCAGCCGCTCGTCGAGCCGCCGCCACCGCCGCCGCCACCGCCGCCGCCCGACGTCTGTCCCGTCGACATGTACGTCCTGTCCTCGTTGGCGATCTGGTTCGCGCGACGGTCCAGCACCGTCGTGTAGATCGCGTTCGACACCGGGTCGAGCACGAGGGAGGTGGTCGGGATCGTCCCCGTGGTGCGCGCGAGCGACGTGCCCGGCGTGTTCGTGTCGACGCGCCAGGCCGTGCCCACGCCGTTCGCGGTGACGTAGCCGTTCCACTGTCCGGACGAGCCGTCGTACAGGCGCACCGGCCAGCGGAGGATGCCGTCGAGGACGAAGAACAGGACGGAGGCGCGGTGCCCGGAGGCGCACGTGACGTACGTCATGCGCGTCGAGGACGTGACGTTGAACGTCGCGAGGCGGGCGAGGATGTCGCTGGTCGGCTTGAAGGTCGAGTTCGCGCCGCTCACGTAGTACTGGTTGTAGTCGTCGATCCCGGAGTTCGCCATGTAGGACGCATTCGTGCCGCCGCGCTCGTCCAGCAGGCGGGGGCACGAGGGATCGGAGGCGCTCAGCGCGCCATTGTTCAACCGGTCGACCAGGTCGATCATCTCGCCGATCGGCGCCCGCATGCTGAAGCCGGCCCCGGTGCCGTCCCACTGGGAGCGCACGCTGAACGTGGATGCGCGCAGCGTGGGCACGGCCGTCGTGAGCGAGTACCCGGCGCCCGTCCAGCCCGCCTCGCCACTCTGGAGGACCTTGAGCCGCTCGCGCGGGAAGCCCCAGTAGCGGAACGTGTAGTAGGCGCGGGAGGGATTGATGAAGTTCTGGCCCGCGCTGGCGACGAACACGACCGTGGTGTGCTCGTCGATGCCGACCCGCTGCAGGAACGCGTCCATCGTCGGGCCGTCCGGCGGCTCGCTGGACAGCGTGGCGAGGGCCTCGAGCCGGCTCGCGTTGAGGTCGGAGCTCAGGTACAGGGCCGAGCCCGGGATGTGACCGGTGGCGTAGGCCGCGGCCGTGGTCACGGTCAGGATCACGACGCGGTCGCGTGTGTCGGGGGCGTTGTTGTTGACCTTGCCCTCGTTCATCCAGGCCCTCAGCGTCGCGGCGTCGATCAGGTTCGTGGCCGTGCGAGTCGTGGTGATCGAGCTCGTCGGGTCGACGTAGCTCGTCGGGTTCTTGGCGCACCCGGCGGCCGACAACGCCAGCGCCGCGACGACGCCGGCCAGGCCGATGAAGGCCGCCTTCGTGTTCCACTGGGACGTCCGCAGCATGACTACCTCCTCGTCGAGACGAGGCCCCGCGCCGTCGAAGTCGATCCGCGCGGGGCCGCCTGGGAATTCCCTTCCGGTGCCTGCTAGCAGCCCGCGACGCCGGCGCGGGGCTTGTCGAGCGTGACGGTCTCGCCCGGTTTCGTCTTCGCCGCGTTGGGCGTGGACACGACCAGCGTGTCCTTCGCCACGCTCACGATCGTGCCGCGTGCGCCGAGGAAGCGAACGGCGGCTCCCTTCTTGACCCAGTCCGCCGCCTTGGAGGTCAGGACCAGGCGGACCTGCTTCTTCTGGACCTGCAGGACCTTCCCCGTCATCGGGGCCGCGAGGGCGGCCGAGGCCGCGAAGGCCGTGACGAGGCATGCCAGCGCGAGTCGACGAAGCATCGTGTGAGTCCCCCTTCGGTGTGAACCGACGGGGCCGGCCGGGGTGCGGCCAACCCCTGCGCGTGCGGGTGCCGGCGAGGCGCCGGCGACCCGCGTCGTGCGATCGAGCCGGCGGGGGTGAATCGCAAGAAGTGCTCCACGCGTGCGCACGTCAACGGCTTGTGCGGCACGAGTCCGGTGCGCGTCCTAAACATTGCGGCCCCGCGCCCGGCATGCCGGCGCCGGCGCGGCGCCGCGTCACGATCCGCTGCCCCGCGCGGGCGCGAGGAACGCCCTGTTGCAACGTTTCGTGTGACGCGCGACCGGATGTTTCAGCGCGCGGCCGGCGCTGCCGCCGAGGCGATCAGGCGTCGAGGCGCAGCTCGCGCATGCGCCGCCACAGCGTCGTGCGGCTCATGCCCAGCGCCGCCGCGGCCGACGCGCGGTTCCAGCGGTGTGCGTGCAGCGCCTGAAGGAAGCGCTCGCGCTCGAGCGCGTAGGGGTCGCCCTCGGCCGCGGCCTCGGCCTCGGCGTTCGCGGCGGACGCGGGGTCACCTCGGCCTTCGCGCACCTCCGCGGGCAGGTCGGCCTCGTGCAGCGTCTGGCCGCGGCACACGGCCACGGCGTACTCGAGCGTGTTCTCCAGCTCGCGGGCGTTGCCGGGCCAGGGATACTCGAGCAGGACCCGCAGGGCGTCGGGCGACAGGATCAGCGAGCGGCCCTGCCGGTCCGCCACCCGCGCGAGGAGGTGGCGCGCGAGCGGCTCGATGTCCTCGCGGCGCTCCCGGAGCGGCGGCAGGTGGATGGGCACGACGCGCAGGCGGTAGTAGAGGTCCTCGCGGAAGCGGCCCTCGCGCGTCTCGCGCAGCAGGTCACGGTTCGTGGCCGCGATGATGCGCGCGTCGGTCGTGCGCGAGACGCTCTCGCCGACGCGCTCGAACGTGCGCTCCTGCAGCACGCGCAGCAGCTTGACCTGCAGGTGCAGCGACAGGTCGCCGACCTCGTCGAGGAAGAGCGTGCCGCCGCCCGCCAGCTCGAACCGGCCCTGCCGGTCGCGGACGGCGCCCGTGAACGCACCGCGCACGTGGCCGAACAGCTCCGACTCGAGCAGCTCGCCGGGCAGCGCGCCGCCGTGGACGGCCACGAACGGCCGGCCGTGGCGCGGCGAGGTGTGGTGCAGGCCGAGCGCCACGAGCTCCTTGCCGGTGCCGCTCTCGCCCGTGAGCAGCACGGTCGCGTCGCTCTCGGAGAGGCTCCGGATCAGCTCGAAGATGTGCTGCATGGCCGCCGAGCGGCCCACCATGCCGGAGAAGAGCGAGACGCGCGCGGCCTCGGAGGCGGGCAGGCTCTCGGTGGAGCGCACGACGAGCATGTACCGCACGCGCGGATCGCACAGGCCGGACTCCGGAACGTGCAGCGGCGCCGCGCTCAGCGACAGCAGGCAGCGGGGGCGGTCGTCCAGCACGAGCGACGCGCCCCAGCCCTCGCGGCGCTCGCCGGCCTCGAGCGCCTGGCGCAGGCTGCCCTTGGGCCCGAAGAGCTCGGGGCCGAGGATGGACTCCGCCGGCCGGCCGACGATCGCGTGCTGCGCGCCGGGGCCGGCGAGGCCGTCAAGGCCATCGGAGGCGTGGACGATGCGGAACTCCTCGTCCAGGCAGATGAGGGCGCGGCCAAGGCTCTCGAAGAGGCCGCTCACGGCGTGCATGAACTGCTCGGACAGCTCGCGCTGGAGCTCCGGCGCGCGTTCCTCGACCAACGGACTCATGGCGACACGCTCGACAGGCCGCAGTCCGGAGGGCCTCCCGGCGCCGCGTGGGGCGGCGCATGGAAAGTGAACACCATGCGTGCTCGCGGGGCCAGCGCGCTTCGCCCCGCCGGAGGTCGCCCGGCGCCGGGACGCCCCGCGTGATCGGTCTTGCCGCCGCGGCGCGGCGGCATCAGTCTTGCGCTGTCGACGAAACGCCCACCCCGGCCCGTGCCGGCCGGGATTTCATATCCCTGACGAGGCCATTACCGATGACCCGGCCACCCGGCTTCTACGACCAGTTCCGCGCCGACCACCCCGCCGTCGCCGACGCCTACAAGCGGCTCGCCGACGCCTGCCGCGGCTCCGGCCCGCTCGATGAGCGCACGACCGAGCTCGTCAAGCTCGCCATGTCGATCGCCGCCGGGGCCGAGGGCGGCTCGCACTCGCACACGCGCCGCGCGATCGCGGCGGGGGCGACGCGCGCCGAGCTCGAGCAGGTGGCCCTGCTCGCGATCACGACGCTCGGCTTCCCGCAGGCCATGCGCGGCCTGGCGTGGATGCGCGACGTGCTCGACGCGCCCGGGGACGCCTGAGGGAGCGCCGCTACCAGGCGCCCATGGGCCCCAGGTTGCGCACGTCCGACCAGCCCTTCGCCTTGAGCACGTTCCGCGCGTGCGCGCTGCGCGAGCCGCTGGCGCAGTAGACGACGACCGGGCGGTCCTTCGGGCCGACGTCGCCGATGCGTCGCTCGAGCACCTCGACCGGGATGTTGACCGCGCCCGGCAGGTGCCCGGCCGCGAACTCCCCCGGCGAGCGCACGTCGAGCAGCCGCGCGCCGCCCTCGACGAGCGCGCGCGCCTCCGGCCCGCGGATGTCGGGGCGCATCCCGGCCAGCATGACGAACCCTCCGATCACGACGATCAGCAGGACGACGACGACGGTGACGGACATGGCGACTCCTCGGGACGTGCGGCGGTACGGCCGGCCGGGCTCAGGCCTTCAGGCCCGACCGGCCGAGGATCCACATCATGGGGCACCAGCCCGAGAACGCGCTCTGCAGCAGGTTCAGGCCGACGAACGCGGTGAACAGGAACCACCACGGGCTGACGAAGTGGCCCAGCGCGACGGACAGCAGGATGAACAAGCCGGCGATGCCCCGGAGGGCGGGATCGATTCTCATGGTGAACCTCCGTTGAGCGATGGATCAAGCCTGGCGCTCGACCGGCACCAGGAACAGGCGCGACAGGTCGTCCCCGCGCGCGTCGCGGCGCGCGGCGAGGCTCTCGAACAGCGCTGCGGCGCGCGCGTCCTCGTCGACGGCCATGACAAGCGCGAGCGCGCCGGGGTGCACCCGGCTCGCGTCGTGCACGCCGGTGCGGCCGTGGCCCTCGGCGACGCCGACCACCGTGTAGCCGGGCGCGCCCAGCGCCGCGAGGTCGGCGCGGACAGCGTCGAGCTTCGACGCATCCGCCACCATCAGCACCATCTTCATCACGCCACCTCCCGCACGGCCGCGGCGGGGCGGTCGTTGCGCCGCAGCAGGTAGTAGAGGAGCGGCACAGCCGCCCGCGACAGCACCGGCGCCGCGAACGCGCCGCCGATCAGGGCCACGGCCAGCCCCTGGAAGATGGGATCGAACAGGATCACCGCGCCGCCCACGATCACGGCCGCGGCGGTGAGCACCATGGGGCGGAAGCGGATCACGCCCGCGTCGATGCAGGCCTCCTTGAGCGAGAGCCCCTGCGCCATGCGCAGCTCGATGAAGTCGACGAGGATGATCGAGTTGCGCACCTGGATGCCGGCGCCGGCGATGAAGCCGATCATGCTCGTGGCGGTGAAGAACGCGCCGACCATCGCGTGCGCGGGCAGGATGCCCACCAGGGAGAGCGGGATCGGCAGCATGATGACGAGCGGCGTCGTGAAGCTCTTGAACCAGCCCACCGTGAGCACGTAGATGAGCAGCAGGACGACCGCGAACGCGGCGCCCATGTCGCGGAACACCTCGTACGTGATGTGCCACTCCCCGTCCCACTTGAGCGAGTAGCGCTCGTCGGAGTCGGGCAGCTTCGTGCTGAGCTGGTGCGCGGTGCCGCCGTCGGGCGTCCGCAGCGCCGCCACCTTCGGGCGCAGCGCCGAGATCGCGTACACGGGCGACTCCTCGCGCCCGGCGACGTCGCCGAGCACGTAGACGACGCGGTGCAGGTTCTTGTGCATGATCTCGGGCGGCGTCGTGTCCGTGCGCGTGCGCGCCAGCTCGGAGAGCGGCGTGCCCGCGCCCGCGCCCATGCGCAGCGCCCGCAGTGCCGAGAGGTCGGCGCGGTCGGCGGGCGCGAGCCGCACCTCGATCGGCACCGCCTCGGCCTCGCTCGGCGCGCGCAGCGTGCCCACGGCCTGGCCGCCGTAGAGCGCCATGGCGGTCGCCGCGGCCTGCGCGGGCGCGACGCCGGCGAGCGTGGCGCGGTCGCGGTCCACGACGAGGCGCGTGCGCGGCTGGCCCTCGGTGAGCATGAGGTCCGTGTCGACGACGCCCGGCGTGCGCTTGAACACGCCCCACACCTGGCGCGCGAAGTCCTGCTGGCCCTTGAGGTCGGGCCCGTAGACCTCGGCGACGAGCGTCGAGAGCACGGGCGGCCCGGGCGGCACCTCGACCACCTTGACGCGCCCGCCCGCCTTCGCGGCGATCGCCTCGAGCGCCGGGCGCACGTCGCGCGCGATCGCGTGGCTCTGGCGGCTGCGGTGCTTCGCCTCGACGAGGTTCACCTCGATCGACGCGAAGCGCGGGTCGGAACGGAAGTCGTAGTGCCGCACAAGGCCGTTGAACGTGAGCGGCGCGCCGAGGCCGTCGTAGAGCACCCAGCGCTCGACGTCGGGGCGGCGCTCGACCTCGTGCGCCATGTCCTGCGCCACGGCGAGCGTGCGCTCGAGCGGCGTGCCCGGCGGCATGTCGAGCAGCACCTCGAACTCGCTCTTGTTGTCGAACGGCAGCATCTTCACGGTGACGAGCCGCACGGCGAACAGGCCCATCGCCGCCACCAGCAGCAGCGCGAGGCCGCCGAAGAACATCCAGCGCTTGCGCGGCTGGTCGATCAGGCGCGCCATCCAGGCGCGGTACCAGCGGTCGAGCCTCGACTCCTTCGGCTCGTGCGCGTGCGCGGCCTTCGACGTGAGCACGCGGCGCGCCGCCCACGGCGAGACCATGAACGCGACGGCGAGCGAGAACAGCATCGCGAGCGAGGCGCCGATGGGGATGGGCTTCATGTACGGACCCATGAGGCCGCCCACGAACGCCAGCGGCAGGATGGCGGCGATCACGGCCACGGTGGCGAGCACGGTCGGGTTGCCGACCTCATCCACGGCCTCGACCACGCGCTCGTCGACGTCGCGGTGGTCCTTCATCGCGAAGTGGCGCGTGATGTTCTCGACCACCACGATCGCGTCGTCCACGAGGATGCCGATCGAGAAGATGAGCGCGAACAGGGTGACCCGGTTGAGCGTGTAGCCCAGGAAGCGGTACAGGAACAGCGTCAGCGCCAGCGTCACCGGGATCGCGATCGCGACGACCACGGCCTCGCGCCGCCCGAGCGCCAGCGCGATCAGCGCGATGACCGAGAGCGTGGCGAGCAGCAGGTGGAACATGAGGTCGTCGGACTTCTCCTTGGCCGTCGCGCCGTAGTCGCGCGTCGTGGTCACCTCGACGCCGCCCAGCAGGGTGGGGCGCAGCTCGGCGACGCGCCGGTGCAGGAAGCGCACGAGGTCCGTGGCGTTCACGCCGGGGCGCTTCGCGACCTCGACCGTGACCGCCGGGCGCACGCCGCCCTCGCGGCTGCCCAGGAACACGTAGCTCGCGCGCTCGCCGGGGCCGTCGGTCACCGTCGCGACCTCGGAGAGCCGCACCGGCCGGCCGGCGCCCGAGGGCAGCAGGAGCGCGCGCAGCTCGTCGACGCCCGCGAGCGGCGACTCGGCGCGCAGCTCGGTGCGCACGCCGCCGCCCACGACGTCGCCGGCGGGCAGCGACAGGCCGGCGCCCTCGAGGCTGCGCGTCAGCGCGTCCACGGTGACGCCCG
>JBAIWU010000685.1:0-3352 GCA_037917155.1 Candidatus Eiseniibacteriota bacterium | reverse complement strand
CGCGGTGATGAACGGCAGGTTGACGTCGGTCTGCACCGTGCCCGACAGCTCGCACTTGGCCTTCTCCGCGGCCTCCTTGAGCCGCTGGAGCGCCATCGGGTCCTTGCGCAGGTCGATCCCCTCCTGCCTGCGGAACTCCTCGGCCAGCCAGTCGATGACCTTCTGGTCGAAGTCGTCGCCGCCGAGGTGCGTGTCGCCGTTCGTCGAGCGGACCTCGAAGACGCCGTCGCCGATCTCGAGGATCGAGATATCGAACGTGCCGCCGCCGAGGTCGAACACGGCCACCTTCTCGTCCTTCTTCTTGTCGAGCCCGTAGGCGAGCGCGGCGGCGGTGGGCTCGTTGACGATGCGCTTGACGTCGAGACCGGCGATGCGGCCCGCGTCCTTCGTGGCCTGGCGCTGGCTGTCGTTGAAGTACGCCGGCACGGTGACGACCGCCTCGGTCACCTTCTCGCCGAGGTAGTCCTCCGCGGTCTGCTTCATCTTCTGCAGGATCATCGCGGAGATCTCGGGCGGCGAGAACTCGCCGCTCGCGGTCTTCACGCGCGCGTCGTTGTTGGCGCCGCGCACGACCTCGTAGGGCACGAGCTTCATCTCGCTGCCGACCTCGTCGTAGCGCCGGCCCATGAAGCGCTTGATCGAGTAGACGGTGTTCGCGGGGTTGGTCACCGCCTGGCGACGGGCCACCAGCCCCACGAGGCGCTCGCCCGTCTTGGAGAACGCGACCACGGACGGCGTGGTGCGGAAGCCCTCCGCGTTGGCGATCACCTTGGGCTCCCCGCCCTCCATGACCGACACGCACGAATTCGTCGTGCCGAGATCGATGCCGATGACCTTGCCCATGTCCCCTCCTCTCGAATCCAGCCGCAGGCCACGCGGCGACCGTGTGCCGCCGCGTGGCCGTGAATGTCGTCCTCGAAGCGAGGCAGCTTAGCCGACCTTCACCTCGATTTCACGCACCCGGGCCTCCTCGGCCTTGGGCACGCGGATCTCCAGCACGCCGTCCTTGTACGTGGCTTCGACCTGGTCCGCGCGGACCGGGTCGGCCAGCGTGAACGTGCGCTCGAACGCGCCGTACAGCCGCTCGCTGCGGTGCACGGAGCCCTTGCGCTGCTCGGTCTCGCGCTTGCGCTCGGCGCGCAGCGTGAGCGTGTCGCCGGCGATGGTCACCTTGACGTCCTTCTGCGTCACGCCCGGAAGGTCCGCGCGCAGCACGTAGGCCTCGGGCGTCTCCTCGACGTCGACGGGGATCGAGAAGGGCTCGGCGACGGGCCCGAAGGGTCGGCCGAGGAAGCCTTCGATCAGGCGGTCCATCTCGTCGTGGACGTCCTGCATGCGAACGGGGCGGGCGGGGTTCCAGCGGATCAGCGTCATGGCGTCCTCCTCCTCCTGGGGTTGGCGGCGCGCCCTGCCGGCGGCTTCGGATGGAGGCCGGTGGTGCGCGCGTCGGGTCTGGAACCTCCCCAGAGCAGCCGACGTGCCACCGGCCCGCGCGCGCGCAAGTGCCTGTGGCGACGATGTCGCGCTGCGGGACCCGCGCTCGCGCGCCCGCGGGGCGTGCCGCCATGGAACGCCCGCGCGGTTCGGGGCGAAACGGGCCGCACCGGAGTTGAAACGGCCCGGCCCCGGGAACGCGAAACGGCGCCCCGGGCGGGGCGCCGTCAGGGCGCGGCGCGGCGTGCGGTCAGCGCGCGGGCAGGTAGCCCGCCTGCTCGCGCGGCACCACCAGCTCGTCCTTCGTGTAGATGAACGCGTCCCGGTCGTAGTCCGCCAGCTCGTACTGCTTCTCGAGCCAGATCGCGTCCTCGGGGCAGGCTTCCTCGCACATGCCGCAGAAGATGCAGCGCAGCATGTTGATCTCGTAGCGCTCGGCGTAACGCTCGCCGTGCGAGACCGGCTTGTCCGGGTCGTTCTCGGCCGCCTTGACGAAGATCGCGTCGGCCGGGCAGGCCACCGCGCACAGCTCGCAGCCGACGCAGCGCTCCAGCCCGTCCTCGTGCCGCGCCAGGATGTGCCGGCCGCGGAAGCGCGGGAAGAGCTCCAGCTTCTCGTCGGGGTACTGGACCGTGTACGGCTTGCGGAAGAGGTTCTCGAACGTGACGCCGAGACCCGTCGCCAGCTCCTTGAGCATTCGGATCGCTCCCTGTGGGCCCCCGGGCACGCTGCCCGGACTGCACGCAGACTATCCGCCGTCCGCGCCACGCGCAAGCGGGCCGGCGCGAAGGCGTTCGCAACGCGCGCGGCGTCAGCGCGCCTTCGCCCGCGCGTCGCGGGCGATCCGCAGCGGGTCGATCCACGCCGTCCAGCCCACGTGCTTGACGTCCGGCAGTCCCGAATCCTTCGCCTGCGGGACCGTGCTCTCCTCGTAGCGCCAGCCGGCCCACGGGCCCAGCGGCAGCCCGACGCCCCAGCCCTGCGTCTCCCCGTCGATGTCGCCCGCGTAGTCGGCCCAGTGGCCGCGGCGAATGAAGAGCACGTTCGCGACCGCGATCTCGAAACCGTCGTGATCGACGTCGTAGGTCCGGCTGCTGCTCCCGGCGCCGACCTCCTCGTGGTCGATCGCCACCGTCACGCACACGAGCGGATCGAGCCCCTCGCACAGGGTGGCGAGCGCGCCGGAGAGCCCCGTGCGGGGCACGTGCGCGCCCACTCGAAGCGCGGCGCCCCGGCGGCGAATGCGCGTCGCCGGGGAGCTCTGGTCCTCGTTGACGAAGACGAAGTCGCCCCCCGCGGCATTCACCACGCCGTACCCCAGGCCCACGTCGCAGACCGCCCATTCGGCCAGCGCCGGCGGCTCCGTCGCGGTGGCCGCGACGAGATCGATCGGCGACACGCGCGCCTGGAGGCCCCAGTCCCACGTCGTCGCGCTCGCCTCGCCGGAGAGGGACGCCGGCGCGAGGTGGATGAGGGTGCGCTTGCGCGCGACGCCCAGCGCGACGTCCAGCCCGGGGCCGAGCCATGCCGGCGCGCGATCACGCGCAAGCAGGCCGGCCACGCCCGAGGCGCTCGCGCCGGCCGCCCAGCCGCGCACGGTCTCGAACGCGGCGAACGTGGAGATGAGGTTGCCGTTGATGTCGACCTGCTCCGAGAGGCCGTAGTCGAGCCGCACGCCGTCCGGCTCGCCCGGCACGCCGAACAGCGACGCGCCGAAGCCCTCGCCGCCCACGAGCAGCCGGTTCGTGCGGAACACGATGTCGGAGGCCAGCCCCGGGACGAGCTGGGCGCGCCCGTGCTCCCAGTGGACGCCCCGCACGCCGGCGAGCGAGCCCACGTTGCCCCAGACGTCGGCGTCGCCCCACGCCACGCCCGAGTTGGCGCCCCCCATGCCCAGCGAGCGCACGGACGTGTCGAA
>JBAIWU010000684.1:0-6651 GCA_037917155.1 Candidatus Eiseniibacteriota bacterium | reverse complement strand
CCACCGGGCTCGCGGGCAACGCGGACGTCTACATCGAGCGCTATGCCGCCGAGCACCAGGTGCGCGACCGGCTGCGCACGCTGGGGCGCGCGTTCGGCATCGCGCTGGCCATGAAGCTGGCGCTGGGGCTCGTCGCCGCGGCCGTCATCGTGGCGCTGGCGCCCCATATCGCGAGCCTCTACCGCATCCCCGACCTCGCGGTGCTGCTGCCGCTGCTCACCGCGTTCATCGTCTCGGACGGCTTCTCGACCACGGGGCGCGCGATGCTGTTCGGCCTCCAGCGCTACGAGTGGGTCAGCGGGTTGTCGCTCATCTTCAACCTCGGGCGCTCGGGGCTCGCCGCGGTGCTGTGGGACACGCACCACGGCATGCGCGCGCTGGCGGTCGGGCTGTCGGTGCTCGCGGTCGTGCAGGCGCTCGCGATCTGGCTGGCCGCGGTGGCGGTGCTGCGTCGGTCCCGGGCGGAGCGCGATCCCGCGTCCGGCCCCGAGCCGCCCGCCGAGCAGGGGCTGGTGCGCCAGATGGTCGCGTACTGCGCGCCGCTCTACGCCGCGAACCTGTCGTTCATCTCGGGGCAGAACATGGGCAAGCTGGTGCTCGGGATGGTGCTCACGCCGGCCGAGCTCGGCTGGTTCGCGTTCGCCTTCGGCGCGGTCGAGCGCATCGTCGAGGTGGTCTACACGCTGCCGCGGGCGCTCCTGCCGTCGCTCACGCAGATCGTCGCGAACGACGACCGGGAGAAGCTGCACTGGGTCTTCGGACAGGCCTTCCGCCTCGTGCAGGTGGTCGCCTGCATCGTCTCGCTGCTCATCTTCGTGTTCGCGCGCGAGATCGTGCTCGCGATGGGCGGCCCGATGTTCCAGCGCGCCATCCCGCTGCTGCGCATCCTCGCGCTGGTGCCCATCGTCCGCACGGCCCAGCAGCCCCTCACGATGCTGTTCCAGGCCGCGCGCCGGCCCGGGTACGTGCTGTCGCTGGCGCTCGTCAAGCTCGTCACGGAGGTCGCGGGCTGGGTCGCGCTCGTGATCGCGCTGCCGCTCGGCGCCGTGGGCGCGAGCTGGGCGAACCTGCTCGGCGCGGTCGCGGCGTTCGCGGGAGCGCTGGTGGTGGCGCGCCGCCTGCTGCCCGAGGGCGCCTCGGAGCGCGTCCGCGCCATGGCCCGGAGCCTCGCGCTCGTGCTGCCGCTCGAGCTGCTCGCGATCGCCGCCGACCGCTGGCTGCCGCCGTTCGGCGCGTTCGTCGCGCGGGCGGCGCTGCCGGTGCTGGCGCTCGTCGGCCTGTTCCCGTTGGGCCTGATCGTGGCGTACGATCTCGAGAAGGTGTCGTCCCTTCCCATGCCGGGCGTGTGGCTGGCCCGCGGGCGCGACTCGGTGGTGGCCGCCGCCGCCGCGCTCATTCGCACGTTCGGCCTCCGGAGACCGGCATGAGCGCGCCGCGGGTGCTGGTGGTGATCCCCGCCCACGACGAGCAGGAGAGCCTGCCGTCGACGCTCGCCGAGGTGCGCGAGAAGGCGCCCGGGGTCGACGTGCTCGTGGTGGACGACGGCTCCCGGGACCGCACGGCCGAGGTGGCGCGTGCGTGCGGCGTGGGCGTCGTGCGCCACCCCGTCAACCTCGGCGTGGGCGGCGCCCTCCAGACCGGCTTCGAGTTCGCCTGCCGCCACGGCTACGACATCGCCGTCCAGCTCGATGCCGACGGCCAGCACGACCCGGCCTACCTCTCGTCGCTGCTCGCCCCCGTCGTCGAGGGGCGCTGCGAGGTGGCCATCGGCTCGCGCTACGTCGAGCGCACGGGCTACCGGGCGCCGCTCGGTCGGCGGCTCGGCATGCTGCTCTTCTCGGCGGTCGTCCGGGCCACGGTCGGCCGGAACATCACCGACACCACGTCGGGGTTCCGGGCCTACGACCGGCGGGTGATGGAGGTCTGCCGCGTCGACTTCCCGAAGGACTTCCCGGACGCTCCGCTGTTGATCGCGATGGCGCGGCGCGGATTCCGCCTGCTCGAGGTCCCGGTCGTCATGCGCGAGCGCCAGGCCGGACAGTCGTTCTACACGCTGAGCAAGCAGCTCTACTACCCCTACAAGAACCTGCTGGCGTCGCTCATGGCGATGCTCCGGCGGCCCGTCTGAGGCGGAGGTTCCCGTGCACTTCATCTCCCGCACCCAGGTGATCGTCGCGATCGGCGCCGTGCTGCTGGCGCTCTACGTCCTCGACCTCGTCCGCCGGCGGCGGCTGTCCGAGGAGTACTCGCTGCTCTGGGTGGTGTGCACCGCGATCATCGCGGTCCTCGGCTTCTCGACGCCGCTGCTCATGTGGATCACGAAGGTGCTCGGCATGTTCGGGGCGGCGTCGACCGTGACCTCGTTCGGCCTCGCGTTCGCGGTCGCCATGCTGCTGTACCTGTCCGTGAAGCTCTCCCGGCTGGGGGCCGAGCACCAGGCGCTGGTCCGCGAGCTGGCCCTGCTCCGGCACGAGCTCGAGGCCTCCCATGGCGCGGGCGACCGGGGAGGGGCGACCCGGTGAAGCGGACCCTCCAGCTCGTCGCAGGGATCGTGATCTCGCTCGTCTGCGTCCTGCTGTCGCTGGTGGACGTCTCGCCGCACAACCTGCTGAACCCGCCGGTGCTGGGGGCGGCGCTGGCCCGTATCCCGCAGACGCTCGTCGCGATCCGGATCGCGCTGGCGCACGCGCACTGGGGAGGCTTCCTCGCCGTGTGCGTGCTCACGATCTTCGGCTTCTGGGTGCGCGCGGTGCGCTGGCGCTCCTTCATCCAGGGCCCGCGCACCCTGCACACATCGCGGCTCTTCAGCGCCACGATGATCGGCTTCATGGCCAACAACGTGCTGCCGTTCCGGCTCGGCGAGTTCGTGCGCCCGTGGGCGCTGGCGCGCAGCGAGCGGCTCTCGAACAGCATGCTGCTCGCCACGATCGTGGTCGAGCGCGCGATCGACATGCTCACCCTGCTCGCCATCTTCGGCATCGCGCTCATGCTGCACCCGATCGCGGAGAGCACGGACGCCGGCCGCATGGTGCAGCAGGGCGCGCGGCTCATGATCGCGCTCAGCCTGGTGCTCACGGTGTTCGTCGTCGTGGCGGAGCGGAACCGCGGGCTGGCCATCGGGCTCCTGCGCGCGGTGCCGGAGTCGTGGCGGCCGCGGGCGCAGCGCCTGATGGAGCGCTTCCTCGACGGCTTCTCCCTGTTCCGCGACCCGCTCCGGCTGCTGCAGGTCTTCGTGCTCTCGTTCGCGATGTTCCTGTGCTACGCGGTGGCGCTCGGGATCACGGGGTGGTCCATGCAGATCGACCTGCCGTGGTACTCGGGGCTGGTGATGCTCGTCGTCACCGCGATCGGCATCATGGTGCCCGCCGCACCCGGCTACGTGGGGACGCTCAACATCGCCTGCGTCGTGGGCCTGGCCCTGTTCGGCGTCGACAAGGCGGCGGCCAGCGCCTACAGCTGGTTCTACTTCCTCAGCCAGTGGCTGCCCATCACCGCGGTCGGGCTCTTCTTCCTGCACCGCGAGGGACTCTCGCTCCGCTCCCTCGGGCAGGCGCACGAGGAGGCCGCGTGAGCGAGCCCGGCCACGTCCCCGCCGCGTCAGCGGCGGAACGCGCGCGCGATCTTGCGCACGGCCGCCACGACGTCGTCGGCGTCGCGGTCGGTCATGCGCGGGAAGAGCGGCAGCGTGATGGCGCGGCGGTAGGCGTCCTCGGCCACCGGGAAGTCCTCGGGCCGCAGGCGCAGGCTGTCGCGGAAGTGCGGGTGCCGGTGGATGGGGATGAAGTGCACCGAGGTGCCGATGTTCTCCGCGCGCAGCTCCGCGATGAAGCGGGCGCGGTCGATCGTGAGCCGCTCCAGCTCGAGCGCGATCGGGAACAGGTGCCAGGCGTGCGTGACGTCCGGCCGCGCCACGGGCGCCCGCACCTCGGGCACGTCGGCCAGCCCGGCCTGCATGCGCGCGACCAGCTCGGCGCGGCGGCGCTGGAACTCCCGGAAGCGGTCCAGCTGGCCCACGCCGATCGCGGCGAGCACGTCGCTCAGGTTGTACTTCCAGCCGGGCGCCACGACCTCGTAGAACCACGAGCCCGTGTCGCTGTAGCGCTTCCACGCGTCGCGGCTCATGCCGTGCAGGCTCAGCAGCTGGATACGCTCCGCGAGCGCCGCGTCGTCGGTGACGGCCGCGCCGCCCTCGCCGGTGCTCAGGTTCTTCGTGGCGTAGAAGGAGAACGCCGTGACGCGCGCGAGCGAGCCCACCGGGCGCCCGCGGTAGGCGGCCCCGAGCGCGTGCGCCGCGTCGTCGACGATCTCGATGCCGCGCGGCGCCAGGATCGCGTGCAGCGCGTCGTAGTCGCACGGCTGGCCGCCGTAGTCCACGGTGAGGACGACCTTCGTGCGCGGCGTGATCGCGGCTTCGACCCGGCGGGGGTCGAGGTTCAGCGTGTCCGGCTCCACGTCCACGAGCACCGGCGTCGCGTGCACGTGCTCGATCACGTTGACCGTCGCCGCGAACGTCCAGGTCGAGGTCACGACCTCGTCGCCCGGGCCGATGCCCATGGCCTCGAGCGCCAGGTGGAGCGCGCCCGTGGCGCTGTTCACGGCGACCGCGTGCCGGGCCCCCGCGATCTCCGCGATGCGCCGGCCGAGCTCCTGCGCGCGCGGGCCGGTGGTGATCCAGCCCGACTCCAGCGACTCCAGCACGAGCTGCTTCTCGCGCTCGCCGATCCACGGCACCGCGATGGGCAGGAACGTGTCGCGCACCGGCCGCCCGCCCTGCGACGCGAGGCGCGTGGCGGCGTCGTTCCCAGCATGGAAGTCAGTCACGTCGCGAGTGTAATGCGGGCTCGCCGCCGCACGCCAGCCGGAACGGGCGCCCGGCGCGCCCCGGGACACTGAGCTTCGAGGAGAGATCCCCCCCGATGCACCCCCGGAAGTTCGTGCGGGATTCGGTCGGTTACGCCTTCGCGCAGTACGTCGTGCGCGCGGTGCTGATGCTGCGCGGCCTGATCGCGGCACGCCTGCTCGGCCCGGAGGCGTACGGCGCATGGAACGCCATCCAGATCATGATCGACTACGGCCCGCTGGCCTCGGCGGGCACGCAGCAGGGGCTCGACCAGATGGTGCCGCCGCGCATCGTGGCGGGCGAGCCGGCGGCGCTGGCGCGCGTCAAGCGGGCGGCGCTCTTCAACATCACGCTGCTCACGCTGATGTTCGCGGTCGCCTGCCTGGGGCTGCTGGCGTTCGGCGGCAGCCGGATGCTCCACCTCTGGGGCCTCGCGGGCGTCGGCGCCGCGATGACGTGCGCGCTGAGCGTGAACCTCGCCTTCTACCAGACCTCCATCATGCGCTCGCACGGCGACATCACGACCGCGAGCGGCTGGATGCTGCTGCAGGGCGCGGTGGGCGGGGTGCTCGGGCTGGCCCTGCTGCCGTGGCTGCGGGAGTGGGGCCTGCTCGTGGGATGGACCGTGGCGTGCCTGGCGGCGTTCGCCTACTCGTCGTTCCGCTCGCGCCGCGAGGCGCCGCTGCTGCCGCGGCCCGCGGCGGAGTCGTTCGACCTCGTGCAGATCGGCTTCCCGATGTTCGTCTTCACGGCGTCGACGCAGGTCATGCGCAACCTGGACCGGCTGATCATCCTGCGCTACGTCAGCACCGAGGCGCTCGGCTACTACAGCCTGTCGGTGATGGCGCTCACGTTCCTCATGTACATGCCCGACTCGGTGGCGTACGTCCTCTACCCGCGGCTGCTGCGCCAGTTCGGACAGAGCGGACGCGACCCCGAGGCGATCCGGCCGCAGGTCGAGCGGGTGCTGCAGCTCTTCTCGATCATGGTGCCGCCGCTCTGCGGCGCGGCCTACCTCGCCTCACACCCGGTCGTGGCGCTGCTGCTCCCGAAGTTCCTCCCGGGAGTGCCCGCGCTGCGCGTGCTCTGCTTCGGCGCGGCCGCGCTGGCGTTCGCGAACCTGTCCTCGATCGTCATCATGACGACCGGCCGCCAGATGGTGCTCATGCCGGCGGCCGTGTTCGGCGTGGGGCTGTACGCGGGGCTGGACCTGCTCGCGGTCAAGACCGGCCACGGCATCCTGGGCGTCGCCTGGGGCACGCTCGCCGCGTACGTCGGCAGCAGCGCCGTGCTGCTGGCGCTGGCGCAGTGGAGCCTCGGCACGCACGTGCGGCGCGCGTCGGCCACGCTGGTCCGGCTGTTCGCGCCCATGGCGCTGGCCCTGGTGCTCGTGACGCTCCTGCAGCGGTTCGAGCCCTGGGGCGAGCGCACGGGGCCGGCCTGGGCCGCCCTGCGACTGGGCGCGGGACTGGCCGCGTTCCTCCTCGTCTACTTCGGTGCGGTCTACCCGCTCACGCGCGGCATGGGCCTGCTGTCGCTGATGTCCGAGATGAACGTGCCCGTGATGGGGTCGCTCCTGCGGCGCCTGCGCCGCGGGCGTGGTCCGGGGGAGGGCGCGTGAGCGCCGGTCGCGCCCGGATCGGCTGGTGGGTCGCGGTCGTGGCGGCGGGTGCGGCCGCGGAAGCGGCGCGCCTGCCCTCGCTGCTCGCGGTCGCCGCGCTCGCGGCGACGTTCCTCGTCACGCCCGGCGCGCTCGCGTCGCGGCTCCTGTTCGCGCGCACCTCGCGCGAGACCGTGGCCGCCGCGGCGCT
>JBAIWU010000683.1:0-3097 GCA_037917155.1 Candidatus Eiseniibacteriota bacterium | reverse complement strand
AGACCCTCATCCAGTCGCGCATCGGCCGCCCGCGCAACGACGCCCCCCGCGGCGACTGAGCGCCGCGAGCGCCCCTCAGCGGCCCGGCGCCAGCCCGCGGTAGAGCTGGGCGGTGGACTCCGCGACGTTGTCCCAGGAGTAGTGCGCGAGGATGTGCTGGCGGGCGCGGTCGCCGTAGCTGAGCACGACCTCGGGGTGCCGGATCAGGTGCTCGAGCTTCTCGCGCAGGTCGTCGACGTCCTTGCTGCGGAAGCTCACCGCGCACTCCTCGGCCACCTCCATGTTCTCCGGGATGTCCGAGATGAGCACGCACCGCCCGTACGAGAGCGCCTCGAGCAGCGCGATCGAGAGCCCTTCCATGGTCGAGGGCTGCACGACGCAGTAGGCGTTGCTCCAGAGCTCGTCGAGCGCCTCGCCGAACACGTAGTCGAGCAGCCGGATGCGGTCGCTCTCGTACTTCTTCAGCACGTCGACGTAGCCCTGCGAGAAGGACAGGCCGCCCACGAGCGCCAGCTTCATGTCGGTGTCGATGCGGCTGAACGCCTCGCAGAGGTAGTGCACTCCCTTCTCCGGCACGAGCCGTCCCACGAACAGCACGTAGCGGCCGGGCGCGAGCCCGAGGGAGGCGAGCTTGCGCGGCGGGCGCACGACCGGGAGGTTGGTGCCGTTGGGGATGAAGATCGCGTCGCAGTGGTGGTGCGACCGGAAGTGCTCCCGCAGCGTCTTGCTCACCACGACCGTGCGGTCGGGGAAGTGCGCCGCGGGGCCCTCGCACTGGCGCAGGAACCAGCGCGCGAAGCGCCCCCACTTCTCGCGCTGCCAGTCCAGCCCGTGCACCGTCACCACGGTGCGCGCGCCCCGCAGCCGCGGCAGCCCCGCGAGCAGCGCCGGGCCGAGCGCGTGGAAGTGGACGATGTCGTAGTGGCGGAGCATGGACTCGAGCGTCGCCCACGTGACGTGGGTGATCGCGTCGAGGTGCTTCGTGTGGATGCTCGGGCGGCGCAGCAGGCGCACGCCGTGGTAGCTGGCCCCCGCGGGCGTGTAGTAGAGCCGGCAGAAGACGTCCACGTCGAATCCCATCGGCACGAGCCGGCGCGCGATCTCGTCGACGTGGCGCTCGATCCCGCCGTACGTGGCGGGAATCCCCTTCTGGCCGATCATCGCCACGCGCATCAGGCCACCCCCCGTGTCGCGCGCGCGCGGCCCAGCCGCGCCGCGCACGCGTCGCCCAGCTTCTCGCCCAGGCGGCCCCATGCGTACTCCGCGAGCGGCTCGGGGGCGGGCGCGCCGCGGAAGGACCAGCCACGAGGCCGCTCCGCCAGCGCGGCCGCGAACTCCTCGATGCCCGCAACGGTACAGTACGGCGCGAGCGGCGCGTAGCCGCGAAGGCCGAACGGCGTGCCGACGACCGCGAGCCCGGCCGCGAGGTAGCCCGGCACCTTGACATTGCTGCCGCCCCCGGAGACGACCGGGTTCACGCCCGCGTCGGCCGCGTGCAGCAGCGGCAGCAGCGCCGGCGACTCGCCGGGAGCGAGCAGCCACGGCTCGCGGCGGCCGCCGAGGGCGCGGGCGACGCGGCCGACGACGAGCAGCCGGAACCGCACGCCGGCCAGCGCCGGCATGACGCGCCCGACGAGCGCCGCGAGCGCCTCGCGGTTGGGGCCCCAGTCCGCGCCGATGAACACCGCGACGTATTCGTCGTCCGCGATCCCGAGCGCGGCGCGGGCCCGGGCACGCTCCGCCGGGGCCGGCGCGCGCAGCTCGGTCTCGTCGAAGCCGTTCGGGATCACGGCGAGGCGCGACGGCTCGGCGCCGTAGAGCTCGCGCATGCGCGCGGCGTCCTCGTCGGTGCAGACCACCGTGAGGTCGGCGCGGGCCACGGTCGCGCCCTCGAGCCGCCGCAGCGCGCGCGCCCAGTGCGCCCGCGCGGCCAGCCGCGGCGCGCCTTCGACGAAGCGGTCCAGCTCGACGTTCTGCGAGGCGTACACCGACAGCGCCCCGCCGCCGAGCAGGCCGGAGAGGCTCAGGTCCGTGGCGACGACGTCGGCGTCGGCCCCGAGCGCCGCGCGGTAGCGCGCCGCGTTGGCGCGGTGCCCGCGCTCGGCCGTGAACAGCGGGGCGATCCCCGCCTGCTCGAGCCGCCAGCACAGGCTCGTGTGCCACGCCTTGAGGCGCACGAGCTCGACGCCGTGCGCCGTTTCCTCGCGCGGCGCCGCGGTGCGGTTGGGCACGACGCCGAGCAGCCGCACGCGGTGGCGTCGCGCGAGCCCGCGCGCCAGCCCGAACGTGCGCTGCGCGCCGCCGAAGCGCGGCGGGTAGACGTCGTTGTCGACGGCCATGTGGATCAGCACGACGACTCCGATCCCGCGAGCGGCGGCACGCGCGCGCCGCCGCGCACGAAGCCCACGACCATGCCGATGGCGATGACGGTCCACGTCAGCATCGAGTGCAGCGCCAGGCGCGGGCTGCGCTTGCGCGCCCACATGACGGCGAACACGCCGAGCGGCGCCAGCGCCCAGAGCCGCAGCCCGGGCCCGCCGAGCCACGCGGCCGCCGGCACCGCCGAGAGCCACAGCGCGAGCGTGGCGAAGTAGTGCGCCTGCCGGCGCAGGTGCGCGCCGAGCCCGGGCCGGCCGAGGTAGAGCCGGAGCACCTGGCCGCCGCCGAAGCACAGGCCCGCGCGCCAGCGGCGGCCGATCTCCGCGAAGCTCGGTCGCGGCGCGCTCCAGTGGCGGCCGGCGCGCGGCGCGAGGCTGCGCAGCCGCCAGCCGTCGCGCGCGAGCCGCAGGCCCAGCTCGAAGTCCTCCTCGCTGTTGAGGCGGGCCTCGTAGCCGCCCACGCGCTCGAGCGCCTCGCGGCGGTAGAGCGCGGGCGTGGTCAGGAAGGCGCTCTCGCCGTCGGCGTCGCCGACGCCGAACAGGTCGGGGTTGCCGGGCCGTTCGGCGGCGCCGTCGACGAACCACTCCTCGAGGCGGCCCCACGCGCCCCCGAGCGCCGGGTCGGCCTCGACGACGCCGAGCGCGCGCTCGACCCACGCCGCGTCGACCTCGACGTCGGCGTCGAGGAACAGCACCCACGCGCCGCCACACGCGGCGAA
>JBAIWU010000682.1:0-1650 GCA_037917155.1 Candidatus Eiseniibacteriota bacterium | reverse complement strand
ATCACGTCCGCCACGGTCTCGTCGTCCTCGACGACGAGCACGCGTGCGGGCGCGGTCGGCGCGGCCACGCCGTCCGTCGGTTCCGCGGGTCCATTCGGGTCGCTCATGGCGGTCCTTCCGGGATTCGCCCGGTCAGTGGGTGTGGGACGGTCCGTTGGCGGCCGTGCGCCGGCGGCCGGCCTTCTTGGCCAGCCCGAGCGCCTGCTCGGCCGCGGACAGCAGCTCGGTGGCGTCCAGCCCGTCGCGCGGCGTGGACGCGATCCCCGCGGAGCAGCTCAGGCGCCCCGCGCGGGCGAAGCGGTGCTCCTCGATCGCGTGGCGCAGCCGCTCGGCGAGCCGGCGCGCGGGCGCGAGGTCGCAATCCGGCAGCACGACGCCGAACTGGTCGCCCGCGAGGCGCGCCAGGAAGTCGCCCTCGCGCAGCGCGACCTTGAGCACGAGCGCGCACTCGGCGAGCACCTGGTCGGCCGCCGGGCGGCCGAACCGCGTGTCGAGCGCCGCGAAGTGGTCGAGGTCGATCGTGACCACGGAGAGCGCCACCCCGCTGCGCTGCGCGCGGGCGAACTCCTCGAGCAGGCGCTGGTGGAACGCCTTCGAGTCCGCCAGGCCGGTCACGGGATCGCGGCCGGGCGCACGGCGCAGGCGCTCGAGCTCGCGCCGCGCCCCCAGCGCGGCCCCGAGCGCGCCCGCCGCCGGGCGCACGAGCGACTGCTGCTCGGGCCGCCAGCGCTGGTCCTTGCGCCCACGCAGGTCGAGCGCGCCCACGCGCTCGCGCCCGCGGAAGAGCGGCACGCCGATGCACTCGCGCAGGTCGCCCGCCGCGGACTGCCACTGCCCGCGCGCGCACCACGGCTCGAGCCGACCCTGCGGCCCGACCGCGTGCAGCGCGACGCCGTCACAATCGAACGCGGCCAGGAGCGAGTCGAGCGCGCGCGGCAGCGCCTCGGGGTCGCCCTGCGAGGCGAGCAGCGCCTCGCACGCGTCCCACAGGCAGCCCGACGCCGCGCGGCGGTCGGCGACGCGCGCCGCGCCGCCCGCGTCGCGTGCGTCGCCCTTGCGCTCGGTCGGGACCGGCGGGGCCGGCGCGGGTTCAGGCGGCGTGGGCAGCCGAAGGCGGGAGACCGCTTCCCGCCTTGAGCTCGCGGAGCCGGCCTGCCGCTTCTTGGATTCGGCCTGATTCACGGAGCACGACCTCCAGTCGCTCGCGGATGCCGGGTGCCTGCACCGCGGGGTTCATGAGCAGCAGCTGTGCGTTGCCTCGAATGCCCACCAGGGCGTTGTTGATCTCGTGGTGCGCGCCGAGCGCCTCGCCCAGCCGCGCGTTCCACTCCTGCTGCCGCGCCCACCACGCCTGCGCCACCTCGCGCAGCGCCCCGGCCGCGGCGGCCTCGCCGCGCGATTCCGCCGCGTCGGCGGCCTGCGCGAGCTGCGCGCGCAGCCACTCCCACGGCGGCGCGGCCAGCGGCTCGGCCGGGATCACGCGGCCTCCTCCCGGATCGACATGGCCTTGTGCACGCGCAGCTTCAGCCGCGCCATGGCGCGGGTGTGGACCTGCGACACGCGCGACTCGGAGATGCCGAGCGTGCGGCCGATCTCCTTGAGCGTGAGGTGCTCGTAGTAGTAGAGCGCCACGACGAGCCGCTCCTGCTC
>JBAIWU010000681.1:0-2169 GCA_037917155.1 Candidatus Eiseniibacteriota bacterium | reverse complement strand
CAGCGTGTCCGGCGGCGCGGTCGTGCCGCTCTGCAGGAGCACGGACGTCACGTCGCCGACGCCGACGCCCACGACGCCGGCGCGGGGGACGCCGGCGGAGTCGGGGATGCCCACCGCCGACCACACGGACGCGGGATACGGTTCCGGGGCGCCGCCGTTGACGGTGACCTCGGCGTCCTCCCCGATCACCGGCGATTCGCCGGGCGCGTTGCCGGAGGTGCCCGCGGCCGCGATGCGGACGCGGGTTCCGCCCCGCACCTGCAGCAGGAAGGCCGCGGCCGTCGTGGCTTCGCCCGGCCGGTCGCCGCAGAACTCGACCGTGCACGTCCTCGCGAGGCGCTCGGCCTCGGTCGCCGGCCCCGACACGCCGCACGCGGGCGCGGCGCCATCGGGCGCGCCGCCCGAGAGGAACGTGAGGGCGCCGTCGTCGCCGTAGCCGGAGTAGACGAGCCGCCATTGCGCGGGCAGCGGGCTTCCCTCGGAGGCCGGGCGCACCAGCAGCGTGCAGACCGCGGTCGTCGTGACCGCGAGATCCTTCGTGCCGCAGGACCAGCGGAGCGAGAGCCCCGACGCCTGCAGCGGTGCGGGGTGACTGCACAGCAGCGCCAACGCCAGCGCGGGCGCGAGTGCGGTGCGGACGCGACTCGGGGCGGGCATGGGGAACCTCCCTGAGCGCCGGGCGCCGCCCTGCGGCCGGGACGGATTCCCGCGCCGCGCGCGGGGGGCTTGCATCCGGCTAGGTCGCGGAGACTACTGCGAACCCGGGCGTCGATATAGGGCACGCGCACGAATTCCATACCCATGATGTCTGCGCGATCGCCCCTCCGAGCAGCGCCCGGGGCCGGGGTACGGCCCTGCAAGCCGCGTTCGCCCGCGGGGGCATTGCGGTGCCCGCCCGCCAAGCCACGCCGCGACAACGCTCGCCGGGGGCCGTACGCCGGGGGTCCGCGCGGGCACGCCTTGACTCCGGGCCACGGCGGTATCCTGCCGCACGGCACCACGACGTGAGCCCTACGGTGACGATGCATCGAGCACCTACAGCGGCCGCGCGTCGGTGTCCCCGTCGGGGTGCCACGCGAATCCAGCGGTGGGCTGGCGCAGGAATCCGGCGACTCCGTGGGTCCGCTCACTCCGAGCCTTGCGCCGGTCGCCACGCGCGACGTCCGGCCCCCGCACTTCGCGCTCGGAGCCGAGAGAGCGGCGCCTCCCCACCGCCGGCTTGTCGAGCCCGTCGGGCGCGCGCCCGGCGCCAACGGTCCGTCGTCCGGCCGTGGCCGGCACCCGGGCCATGGGAGGTTCCCCTCATGTCCCTCAAGTGTTCGTACCAGCTCGCGCGCGGCCCCTGCGCGGCGCTGCGCGCGCTCGCGCTCGCGGTGATCGCGCTCGCGGCGTGCGCCACGCTCGCCGCCGCGCGCGACCCGCTCCGCATGGAGGATCCGCCGAGACCCCGCGGCGACGAGATGGCGGCGCTGTGGCAGAACGTGCAGATCCCCGGCCTGCCCACGGGCGCCACGCTCGGCGCGCTGTGGGCGTCGAGCCCGACCGACGTCTACGTGTGGTCCGTCGAGGAGGCCGCGCAGCCGTCGGTGCACAGCATGCTGCTGCACTGGCACGGCTCGACCTGGAGCGTGGCGCTCTCGCTCCTCGGCGAGGCCGGCGTCTCGCTGCACGGCAACTGTCCCGCCGACGTCTACGCCGCGACCACGACGGCGCAGGGTCTGGCGAGGATGTACCACTTCAACGGGGTCGCGTGGACCCGGCAGTCGCTCCCCATGGTCACGACGGGTCCGGCCGGCGCCATCACCGGCCGGTCCGGCGACGTGTTCTTCCGCACCGGCGGCGAGCTGCTGCGCAACTCCGGCTCCGCATGGCAGATCACCCACCTCTTCGAAGGCGAGTGCGTGAACGCGCTGGCGTATGTCGGGCCCAACGAGGTCTACGCGAACTGCTGCACCGGCGATCATTGCTGGAACGGCAGCGCGTGGTCCGAGCACACCCGCGGCTCGTTCGCGCGCGTGGGCGCGTCGTGGGGCATCCGCGGCGAGCCCCTGAACGGCATGCTCAACGTGGCCCCGCTGTCGATGTACGCGGTCGGCCGCAGCGCGGTCACGCAGGGCTTCGGCGTGTGGCGCTATGCCGAGGACCCGCCCGGCTCGACGCTGGGCACGT
>JBAIWU010000680.1:0-1870 GCA_037917155.1 Candidatus Eiseniibacteriota bacterium | reverse complement strand
TCGCTTGAACTGCAGCGGAGGCTGGTCCACGATGCGGCCGTCGTCGTCGGTTTCGACGAGCAGCACGGCACGCGGCGCGATCCGGCGCTCGTGTCCGTCTCCACCGCGGCCCCGGGCATGCGACAGGGCTGGTGGTGCGCCTGGCGGGGCCGCGTCGGCGGCCGCGCCCTGGAGTTGCGCCACGAGCTGTGGGGCGGCCGGGCCTTCGCGCGGCAGGCCGTGAGGCGCGTCCTGACCGCGCGCGGCGAGGGCGCGCTGCCCCTGGGCGGCACGCTCGCGTGGAGCCAGAGCGCGTGGAGCACGCGCGGCGGCGAGACGCTCTACCTCTCCGAGAACGACGGCGACCGGCTGACGCTGCACCCGGCCATGGGGCTGGGGCGGCGGACGCGGGTCGAGCTCGCGGCCCCGCTGCTGGGCGGGCGCGCGCGGGGCAGCGTGCAGTGGACCGAGACTCCCGCCCGGAGCGGCCGGCCGGCGTGGGCGATGGAATGGACGCGTCGGATGCGGCAGTGACCGCAGCGAGCACTTCGAGCGCGCGCCTGCGAGCGCGCAGAGGGGGAACACGACGATGAAGGTCGCGCAACGCATGGGCCGCATCACCACCGCCGCGTCGTTCGACATGCTCGCGCGGGGCAAGGCGCTCGAGGCGCAGGGGCGCAGCATCATCCACCTCGGGATCGGCGAGCCCGACTTCGACACGCCCGCGAACATCCGCGAGGCGGCCAAGCAGGCGCTCGACGCGGGCTGGACGCACTACGGCCCGGCGCCGGGCCTGCCCGACTTCCGCCGGACGATCGCCGACACGTGGCGCGCCCGCCGCGGCATCCCGTGCGAGGCGAAGCACGTGGTCGTCACGCCGGGCGCGAAGCCGGTGCTCTTCTTCGCCATGCTGAGCCTGCTGGATGCCGGCGACGAGGCGATCATCCCGAGCCCGGCGTTCCCGAACTACGCCTCGATGGCGAAGTTCGCCGACGGCCGCGTCGTGACGACGCCGCTGCGCGCCGACCGCGGCTTCGACCTCGACCTCGACGCCCTGCGCGCGCGCGTCAACGAGCGCACGCGCGTGCTGGTGCTGAACTCGCCGCACAACCCGACCGGCGCGGTGCTGCCGGAGGCGACCCTGCACGCCGTGCGCGAGCTGGTGCTGAAGCACGGGTTCACCGTGGTCGCGGACGACATCTACGGCGACATGGTCTACGAGGGCCGCTTCACCGCGTTCGCGTCGCTGCCCGACATGTTCGAGCGCACCGTGACCGTGGACGGCTTCTCGAAGACGTACGCGATGACCGGCTGGCGCCTGGGCTTCGGGCTCATGGCCGAGCCGCTCGCGAAGCACATGGCGACGCTCATGAACAACTCGAACTCGTGCACGGCCACGTTCGTGCAGAAGGCGGGCGACGCCGGGCTCAAGGGCCCGCAGGATGCGGTGCGCGCGATGATCGAGGAGTTCCGCGCCCGCCGCACGCTGGTCGTGGACGGCCTCAACGCCATCCCCGGCGTCACGTGCTTCAACCCGCCGGGCGCGTTCTACGCGTTCCCGCGCGTCGACGTGCCGGGCTGGGACTCGGGACGCATCGCCGACGCGCTGCTCGACGAGGCCGGCGTCGTGACGTTGCCGGGCACGGGCTTCGGCGACGAGGGCGAGGGCTACCTGCGCCTCTCGTATGCCAACTCGCAGGAGAACCTGCGCGAGGGCCTGCGGCGCATCGCGGACTGGGTGGGGAAACACCGCGCCTGACCGCGTGCGCGTGACCGCCGTGGACGCCGCCGTCGCCGGGCGCGACGGCGGCGTTCGCATGCGCGCCGGCCAACGCCGCGCCCGCGCGCACCGGACGCGCGGCACGGGGCGTGCTGGACCGCGCGCGCGTCC
>JBAIWU010000679.1:0-2955 GCA_037917155.1 Candidatus Eiseniibacteriota bacterium | reverse complement strand
GCGCGAGCACGCCGAAGTGGTCCGACGCCCACACGCGGTCCGGGCCGCACGAGCGGAACAGCACCTCGCACGCGGCCGGCGCGAGCGCGCGCCCCCGGCCGCGGGGCACGAACACGTGGTCGATCTGCCCGCGCGACTCGCCGAGCAGCGGGTTGAGCGTCGCCGCCTCGTCCGGCGTCGCGCGCGGGTGCACGACCCACCACGCGTCGGCGTACCGGGACGCGAGCGGCCGCAGCTCGGGGGCGCCTGCCTGCGCATTGAAGTCGCCGGCGAGCACGAGCTGCCCATCGCCACGGGTCGAGTCGACGAACGCGAGCAGGTCGCGAACCTGCGCCGCCCGGATGGCGCCGCCCTCGCGAGTGTGGTGCAGGTGCGTGTCGTACACGTCGACCGCGCGGCCCGCGAACGCGATGCGGACGTGCGTCGCGACGCGCCAGTCGTCGAGCGGACGGAGCTTCACGTCGTCGGTCCGCAGCACCGGGTGGCGCGCGAGGATGGCGTTGCCGTAGCGCTTGGCACGCGTCGAGTCGTCGACCGAGGCGAAGTGCCACGACATCCCGAGGCTGTCGGCGAGCGTGGCGGCCTGGTTGGGCAACGAGGGGTTCTGGAGCACCTCCTGCAGGCAGAGCACGTCGGACCGGATCGCGCGCAGTTCCGCGACGATGCGCCGCAGGCGGGCCGGCCAGCCGTGCTGGTCGTTCCACAGGTTGAGCGTGACCACGGTGAGGGTGTCCGCGGCCGCGGCGCGCGCGGGGGCGGGCAGGAGCACGAGCGCCGCGGCCACCGCGGCGGCGAGCGCCGAACGTCGGGTCATGGTGAGCCTCCGGGGGCGCCCGTCTCCTCGCGCAGCCGCGCGAGCAGCGTGCGGGCCTCGGTGTCGCGCGAGGCGTCCGGGCCGCGCGCGGCCAGAGCGCGCTCGAGGTCGAGCCGTGCGCGGGCGTGGTCGGCGTAGCCGGGGCCGAAGACGCGCAGGAACCCGATCGCGCGCAGGCAGGCCGGGTCGGGCGTGGGGTCGAGCGCCTCGAAGCGCGAGGCGAAGTCGCGCACGCGCGCCCAGCCGGACGCATCGGCGCGGATCGCGGCCGCCGCCGCGGGCTGGCTCAGGACGAGCGCGGTGCGCGCCGCGACCGACGTGAAGCGTGGACGCTCGAGCGCCTCGAAGCTCGTCGGCGCGTACTCGCGCAGCCCCGCGTCCATGGGCGTGTCCGCGAACACGCGCAGCGCCGCGCGCGCCTGCGCGTCGACGTCGGGCGGCGCATCGTGCGGGCCGGCCTGCTGGACGAAGCCCATCGGCGTCAGCCGCCAGCGCAGCGACCAGCTGCCGTCCTTCGTGCCGAGGAACGCGACCGGCCGCGCCGGCGCGAGGTGGTCGAGCCACAGCAGCGACCGCGTGCCCGGCAGCCCGGAATAGCGGTCCTCGGAGCGCGAGCGGAGCGGGCCGGCGCCGAAGCGGGCATGCGCGGCGGCGAAGAGGGACTCGGGGGGCGCGTCGCGGACCGAGACGACGTCGGCGGACGGCAGCGTCGCGTCGCCGGACTCGGCGAGCACGTCGGTCGTGCCGTCCGTACGCGGAATCGCCCGGCCCTCGAGCCGGCGGCCGTCGCGCAGCACGATGCGCTGCGCGCCGCCCAGCGGCGGCAGCAGGCCGGGGCGCTCCGCGCGCACGCGCCGCACGTACCAGGCGTAGGTCATGAGGTCCTCGTCGAGCACGTCGACGTCGGGGCGCAGGCCGCGCACGCGCGTCAGGTACGCGAGCGCGTTGTGCGGCACGTCGCCGATCACGAACAGCACCGCGTGGGGCGGCAGGCTCGCGAGCACGCCCTCGCCGAGTGACTCGACGAGCCGGTTCCCACGCTGGTCCACGAGCGGCCAGCGCGGCGCCACCGGCGCGAGCACCCCGGCCAGCGCGAGCGCGGCGACGGCCGGCCGCGCGCGCCGGGGCAGCACGCGCAGCAGCCCCGCCAGGCCCGCGCCCGAGAGCAGCGCGAGCACCAGCGCGGGCAGCACGTGGAACCGCTCGACCACGCCGCGCAGCCACGCGGCGTTCGAAGGAAAGCCCACGCGCGCGAGGAACGCCCCCTGCAGCGCCGCGTAGCCGGCGAGCGCGGCCGCCACGGGCCGCCGCCGGCGGGCCAGCTCGACCGCGCCGGCGAGCGCGAGCGCCAGCGGGAGCCAGCCGAGCGCGTGCGGCAGCGAGGCGAGCCAGAGCAGCAGCTGGCTGCGGTCGGCGTGCAGGCCCGAGCCGGCGGGCTCGAGCCGGAACGTCCCGTAGTCGTCGCGCAGCAGCAGCGCGAGGTAGCCGCGCACGCTTCCGGGCTCGCCCCAGGCGAGCGCGCCACGCCTCGCGGCGCCGAACGGCAGCCACGCGAGCGGCGCCAGCGCGAGCAGTGCCGCGAGACCCGCGCGGGCCGCGAGCCGCACGCGCTCACCCTGCGCGGCGCGCGACGCGCAGGCGAGCGCGGCCAGCGTGGCGGGCACGCCGAGCAACAGCAGTGTCTGCTGATGGGCGAGCGAGAGCGCCGAGAGCGCGGCGACGCCCGCCGCGGGGCCGATGCGCTCCCGCCCGGTCGCACCGGGCGCGCAGGCGCGCGCGAGCAGCCACAGGAGCGCCGCGGCGAGGAGCGCGTTCAGCGCGAAGACCTCGGCCACGAGCGCGCAGCGCCAAGCCGGGAGCGAGAAGGCGAACGTCCAGGCCGCGAGCACGCCCCCGGCGCGCGAGTCCGCGACCCGCGCGACGGCGAGCGCGAGCACGCCCGCGGCCGCGGCCATGGCGAGCGCGGAGAAGAGGTTGAGCGCGAGTGCCGGCTCGAGGCCGGGCAGCGCGTGCGCGAACGCGCCGGCGAGCAGGACGTAGAGGGGATAGCCCGGCGGGTGCGCGACGCCGAAGGTCCACGCCGCCGTGACGAGCTCGCCCGAGTCGCCCGCGGGCAGGCTGCGCTGGAGCGTCGCGAGGTA
>JBAIWU010000678.1:0-8056 GCA_037917155.1 Candidatus Eiseniibacteriota bacterium | reverse complement strand
CGCCGGGCGCCCGGCCGCCCGCCCCGGCGGCGCTCAGGCCCCGAGGTCGCGGACGAGCGCGAACACGCAGCAGACGACCGCCATGTCCTCCGCGGGCTCGCGGCCGATGCGGCCGCACTCGCGCGCGAAGAAGTCCCGATGCGTGCGCCGCCAGTACTCGAGCGAACCGTCCCCCTCGCCCTCGATCCGGGCGTACGCGGCGGTGACGTCCCGGAAGGGCACCACGCGCGCCTCGAGCACTCGCGTGACGAGCGCAGGCCGGTCGCGGTGGTCGAGCACGATCGCGATGTCGCCCGCTTCGGGCACCGGCTCGGCGTCCGCCTCGAGCGCCCAGAGCAGGCTCGTGCCGGCGCGCTTGCCTCCCTCCCGGATGAGCGCGAGCAGCCCGCGCGAGAGCTCGGGCGAATCGCCGTAGCGATCCAGCGTCACGCGGCCGGCGGGCAGCTCGACGCCCGCCGCGCGCAGCCCCGCGACCACGGAAGCGACCGAGGGAAGCGGCTCCGTTTCGCTCACCGGGCGGGTTCCCGTCGCCGCCTCACCGGTACGCGCTCTTGAGAGCGCCCCAGGTTCCGTGGCGCACCGGCAACGGTGGAAGCGGTGGGATCAGCTGCAGGATCGCGCCCGCGAACGCGCCGGCGCGAGTCGGGTCGTAGGTGTACGGCTCGAAGCATTCGAAGTAGTCGCCCATGTTGACGCCCGTGCCCGCGTAGGTCAGCACCTGCGGCAGGCCGCCATTGCGGGCGTCCTGGGAATACTTGATGCCGGCCGGGCTCTGGATGTAGAAGCCGAGACTTTCGCCATTCGCCCCCGGGTACGACACCATGCCGAGGAACGTGTTGGTGTTGTCGAAGAGGGATACGGTGAGCACGCCCGCGACGTCGACGCGACACCACACGGAGTATCCCGCCTTCGCGGCCGTCGTGAACAACGTATAGAGCGTCGGCGTCGCACCGGCGCTGCCGTTGTAGAGCCCGATCGAGGTTCCCGTCGTGGGGTTGGCCTCCAGAAGGACCGAGAAGGACCGGTTCCACCAGCCGCTCGGTGCGATCGTGGCGGCGTTGATCTGATCCGTGTTGGGGTTGATGCCGCCGTCCCAGGCATTCAGGTCGCCGTGGAGCACGGCGCTGTCGAACGCCACCTGCGGAGCGCGCAGCGAGAATGCCGGCGCACGCGGGGCCGCGGCGGCCAGCACCAGCACGGCCGCCAGCAGGCTGCGGGCGGGCAACATGAAACCCCGATCCATGGCGGCCTCCAGGATGCGAAATGGGATCGGGGTCCATCGATCATACCGCATGTCCCGGGGCGCACGGGTGATCGAATCGAGTCCCGCGGGGGAGCGTTGCGGGCAATTCCACCCCACTCCGGCTACCCTGCGCCGCGTGAATCGGACCGAGGCGCGTCCTGGGACCGCCTGCGCCCCGGCCCGCCCACGCACCGGAGGACCGATGACGCGAGCCGCCCGACTGCTCCCCGCCGTGCTCCTGCTCTCCGCGCTCGCCGCGCCCGCCGCAGCGTTGCCGCTCTTCGCGCGCGCCGACTCGGCCGCGTGCGCGCGCTGCCACGTCGCGGCGGCGCAGCTCAACGCGTACGGTGCGCGCATCCTGCGCGACGGTTATCGCGCACCCGGCGAGGCGGGCACGTCGCTCGCACCGGCGCACGGCCCGCAGGTCTCGCTCGTCGTCGAGCTGGGTGCGGGCTTCGCCTCCACGGACACCCTCGCACCGGGCGGCGGGCGCGGCCATCGCAACGTGACCGAGTCCAGGCCCGCCCGCATTGACCTCCACGCGGCCGGCACGGTGGCGCCCCGCGTTTCGTACCACGCGGCGGCCCGGCTCGATTCGTCGTCGAGCAGCGTGGTCACGACGGCGGCGTTCGTGCAGTTCGACGACCTGGCGCGCGGCCGAGCGCTCGCGTTCAAGCTCGGGCGCTTCGACGCGGAGCTGCCGTTCCTCTCCGACGCCCGGCGCGGGACGCGGGCCCCCTACCTCGCGCCCGTGGCGCTGCCCGCGGATGGCGTCGAGCTCGGCGGCTCGCGCGGCCGCTGGCTGTACGCGACCGGCCTCGTCAACAGCACGCGCACACCTAGCCCGCGCTCGTTCGAGCGGCTCGAGGACGTCTACGTCTGGGCGATGCGCGAGTCGGGCGGGCAGATGCTGGGCACGCGCCTCTACTTCGGGCACCAGGACTCGAACATCTCGTGGCACGCGTTCCTGCAGCGGTTGCAGGTGCAGCTGGCCGGCGACTTCGGCGGCCGCCGGCTGCGCGTGCGGCCCGGCTACACGCTGGACCGGTTCGACGACCGGCCCGCGCCGGGCATCCACCAGCGCCACCAGTACGCGCTGCTCGAGCTGTGGGCGCTCCCCGACGACGCCGCGCGCTGGGAGCTGCTCGCGCGGCTCGAGCACGAGCGCACGACGCCGACCGTGCTCACGCCGGGCGAGGACCACGACCTCGAGGTGATCCGCGCGGCGCGGGTCGTGACGCCGAACGTGCGCGCCGCGCTCGAGCTCGCGCACGCGGGCGACAACGTCGGCGGGCCGCACGTCACGTCGGCGTCCCTCTCCGTCCAGCTCGCGTACTGAGCGCGCGGGCCCGGACGCGCCTCACCGCGCCGGCGTCGGGCTCCCGGCGGGCGTCAGCGCGCCGTCCCGGGGCGCGCGGAGGCGCTGCGACGGGCGAGCTGCGCGAGAGAGGTCTCGGCAGCCGCGCGGGTCTCGGCGTCGCGGGCGAGGTCGCGCGCGCGCTCCAGCTCGCGCCGCACGTCGCCCGCGTCGTCCAGCCGGTCGAGCGCGCGGGCGAGCAGGTAGTGCAGCCGCGCGTTCGCGGGCTCGTCACTGAGCACCTCCGCCAGCTGCTCCGCCGCGAGCCGGGGATAGCCGCCGTCGGTCGCGAGCGTGGCGAACGCTTCCTGCGCCGCGAGCCCGCGGCCGAGGTCCTGCAGGTGGGACGCCGAGCTCACGAGGTACCACGGCGCGTCGACGAGCGCGCGGTCCCAGCCCGGCACCCAGGCGACCGAGTCGATCGAGGGATGGAAGACCCGCAGCGCCCTGCCGTCGTCGCTGACGGCGCGCACGAGCAGGTAGCGCGGGACACCCTGCGCCGCCGCCGTCAGCTCGCGCCCGGTCCGCGCGCTGTAGCCGACGCCGAGCTCCGGCGGGCTCAGGAGCACGACGCGCTCGTGCCCGTCGCCGAGTCCCTCGCCGACGTCGGTGGTGACATGCCGCAGCGCCTCCGACTTGCGCAGCCACGGATCGGCCGGCAGCCCGCCGGGGCCCGTGAGGTTGGCGAAGCGCTTCGCCTCCGACGCGTCGCCCTGCACGGCGTGGGCGAGCACGAGCGCGGCGACGAGCAGCGGAGCGAGTCGCGCGCGCCGCGGGCGGCCTGCCACCCACGCGTCGAGCGCCGCGCCGGCGATCAGTGCCACGCCCGCGAGCGGAATATAGATGTAGTGCGCCTGGACCTGCCGCAGCAGCGGGAGCATCGGCGCGAGCGCGAGCAGGAACGTCAGCGCCCCCACGGCCGCGGCGGGCGCCCGGCGGCGGAAGAACCAGGCCGCGCACGCGAGCAGCGCGATCATCGCCACGCCCGCCACAGCGGACGCGGCGTCGAGCACGTTCCTCGAGCCGGGCGAGGCGCTCGCCAGATCGGCCGTCCACGACGCGTACACGAGCAGGTTGCGCACGATGTGCGGCCCGAGGCCGGCTGCGTACGCGTTGTCGCCGAACACGCGCGTCGAGGCGCCGCCGAGCCAGAGCGCCAGGAGTGCCGCGACCGAGGGGAGCATCGCGACGGCCGTCCCCCGGGCGCGCGCCGCGAACGTGGGCGTCGCCCCCGGGCCCGGCAGCAGCAGCACGAGCGGGACCAGCGCCACCGTCTCCTTACAGATGAGCGCCGCGGTCATGGCGGCGAGCCCCGCGATCGTCGCGGTGCGGCTCGCGCGCCGGAAGGCGAGCAGCGCGAGCAGCGCCAGCGCCAGGGCGAGGAGGTCCTCGATCCCCACGACCTGGTGGAGCACCGAGAAGGCGAACCGGCTGGACGCGAAGAGCCCCGCCGCGAAGAACGCCCCCGAACGCGAGAGCCCGAGCCGGCGCGCCCACGCCCCGACCAGCACCGCGCACGCCGCGTGGAGCCCGAGATTCACCGCATGCCATGGCGCGGGGTTCGTCCCGAACATAGCGTCGCCGACGCGCGGCCAGATCGTGCTGGCGAGCCAGCGCCAGGGGAACGGACTCGGCGGAAGCAGCCCTCGCGCCTGCTCGAGCTTGATGGCGTCGTCGGGTGAGAAGAACGCCCCGAGCACGCGCCGGTGGACGCCGAGCGCGAGCACGGCCGTCGTTGCGAGCGCCGGCCACGCGCCGAGCGCGCCGGGAGGCGCAAGCGGCGGACGCGCCGCGCGGCGCGCATCGGAACCGCGTCGTCGGGGTCGGCGGGAATCGGCCAATCGGTGCTCCGGGTCGCCCGGGTCGGCCCCGGGAAGCGGGACTGCGGCAGTCGTCGCGGTCGCGCCCGAAGCCGGCGCGCGTCGCGTCGAGCGTCCAGAGTGCCCGCGTCCTGGCGCCCGTGTCCAGCGCGGGTCCGGAGCCGCGCGCCCGACGCCCGTGGCCCGCGGCGGCGGGTCGCCCCGGCGACGAGCGAACGATTCCGCCGCGGCGAGCGTTATCCGGACCGGAGCCCGCGATCCCCCGTCCCGCGCGGCATCCACGGTTCGGAGGGCCCCGAGCTCGGTCTGACGCATGCCCTCGTGCGCATCCCCCCGTCGAGCACGTCGCGCCAGGCGGTGTCGCGTCCCTCACCCCCATCCGCCAACCCCCGAAGGAGCACCACATGGCCGCATGCAGAGGAGTCGCTCCCGTCCGGGCGATCGCGATCGCGCTCGCCGCCGCCGCCACGCTGGCGTTCAGCGCCACCGCGTGGGCGCAGCACGTCGTCATCAGCCAGGTCTATGGAGGAGGTGGGAACTCGGGCGCCCAGTACAAGAACGACTTCATCGAGCTCTTCAACCCGACGAGCGCGACGGTGTCGCTCGACGGCTGGAGCGTCCAGTACCTCGCCGCCTCGGGCGGCGGCGCCAACACGAACTACGTCTGGTCGATGTCCCCCCTGTCCGGCAGCATCCTCCCGGGTCACTACTACCTGGTCCAGGAGGCGCCAGGCGCCGGGGGCACCGTCAACCTCCCGACCCCCGACGCCATCGACGCCAGCTACCACAACGCCACGAGCCCGATCGGCATCGCGATGGCCGCGGGCTCGGGCAAGGTTGCCCTCGTCGCCAGCGCCACCATCCTCGTGGGCAACTGCCCGAACCTCCCCGTGGTCGACCTCGTCGGTTACGGAACGGCCACCTGCTATGAAGGCCCCGGACCCACGGGCACCGTGCTCACGAACGCCAACTCCGCCTCGCGCAAGGGGCTCGGCTGCACCGACACGGACAACAACGCCGCCGATTTCGAGGCGCCAGCTGCAGCCAACCCGCGCAACAGCGCGTCGCCGGCCCACTACTGCGGCACGCCGACGAATCCCACCGGCGTCGGTGTAGCGACACCCAATATCGTCGCGCCCGGCAACTCCACGTTCCTCACGGTCACGGTCACGCCGGGCACGCTGCCCACGAGCACCGGGATCACGGTGGCCGCCGACCTCGGTCCGATCGGCGGATCGGCGTCGCAGCCCCTCTTCGACGACGGCAGCAACGGGGACGTCACGGCCGGGGACAACGTGTTCTCGTTCCTCGCCAACCTGGGGCCGGGCACGCCGGTGGGGGCCAAGTCCCTGCTGGCGACCATCGCCGACGCACAGGGGCGGAGCTCGACCGAGACGATCGAGCTTCAGGCGATCTACCCGACCAACCCCGCGCCGCAGCCCGTGCCGTACGCGCAGGACTTCAGCGGGCTCCCATGGTCGGACACGAGTTACCCGACCGGATGGCAGGGATGGGAGATCTCGACCGCGTCGGGCGCGTCCTACGCCTACGGCGGGCCCAACCTCGACCTCGCCATGCTGGGCAATCGTGACGCCAGCTCGAGCGCGATCAGCGCCTACAACTACAACAGCGCGCTCGGCTTCCTGACGGGCTCCGGTCGCGTGCTGGCACTGGCCCTGGCGGTGAACACCAGCGGCCATTCGAACCTCTCGCTCAAGTACAGGATCGGCGTCCTGCGCAACCCGTACGACGGCGTCAACAACACGTGCCTCGGCGAGGCGGAGGTCCAGTACCGCGTCGGCACGTCCGGGCCGTGGTTCGACGTCGCCGGGACGCAGTACCAGAGCACCCCCGTCCTGCAGGTCGGGGCCACGCTGACGTGGCAGAATCCGCAGTCGTTCTCGGTCCTGCTGCCGGCGGCGTGCGCCAACCAGCCGGTCGTCCAGCTCCGCTGGACGTCGCGCGACGTGACGCCTCCCGGCGTCGCGGGTCGGCCCAGCTTCGCGCTCGACGACGTGGCGGTCCAGGACGCGTGCACGGCCCCTGTGCCCGACGTCGCGAACCTGCCCACCGCACGCGGCGAGTGCTCGGTCTCGCTGACCGCGCCCACGGCGACGAGCATCTGCGCCGGGACGATCACCGGCACGACGGCGGACTCGACGACATACACCGTGGTCGGAACGCACACGGTGCATTGGGTCTACGACGACGGGCACGGCGGCGTCGCGAGCCAGGACCAGGCCGTCGAGGTCGTCGACACGACGCCGCCGACCCTCCAGTGCGCTCCGGTCACGGCCGTGGTCGACGCGGGCCAGTGCTACGCCACGGTCACCCTGGCGCCTCGCGCGCAGGACAACTGCGCCATTCGCAGCGTCGTGTGCACGCCCGCGTCGGGCTCGCGCTTCCCCATCGGGACGACGAGAGTGCACTGCGTGGCCGCCGACTTCGGCGGCAACCAGGCCGCCGGCGACTTCGACGTGACGGTCTCCAACCCCGCGCCAGTCGTGGCGATCACGGGGCCCGCGAGCGGCGCGCTGTATGCGGTCGGAACCCCGGTGACGTTCTCGGGGAGCTTCACGGACAACGCCGGCGACACGCACACGGCCACGTGGCACCTCGATGCGCATTCGATCGACGTCCCGGCGGACAACGCCGGCGGAGCGGTCGGCACGACCTACACGTTCACCACCCCGGGCGTCTATCTCGTGTCGCTGACCGTGACGGATCAGTGCGGCGGCACTTCGACCGCGACGACGGTGGGCGGCCTCGAGGCCATGGTCGTCGTCTTCGATCCCAGCGCGGGGTTCGTCACCGGCGGCGGCTGGTTCGATTCGCCCGCGGGGGCCTGCGTGAACGACCCGGCGGCCCAGGGTCGCGCGGCGTTCGGGTTCGTCTCGCGGTACCAGAAGGGCGCGACGATCCCGACGGGCGAGACGGAGTTCCAGTTCAAGGCCGCGAACATGGATTTCCACAGCACCGCCTACGACTGGCTGGTGATCTGTGGCGCCCGTGCCCAGTACAAGGGCACGGGCACGATCGGCGGGGCCGGCAGCTACGGCTTCATGCTCACCGCGACCGACGGCGACCAGCTCGGCACTGCCGGGCCGGACCGGCTGCGCATCAAGATCTGGGACACCGCGAGCGGGCTGGTGGTCTACGACAACCAGTTCGGCGCGTCGGACACCTCGGCCGCGACGACTGCGATCGGCGGCGGGTCGATCGTGATCCACAGCCAGTCGGGCGGCAAGGGCAGCTCGATCGCCTCGATGCAGCAGCCGGTGGCCGACGGCGAGCCGGTCCAGCGCTTCGCGCTGCGTCCCGCGCGCCCCGATCCGTTCACGGGCAGCACGAGCATCCGTTTCGACCTTCCGCAACCGGCGTACGTCCACCTCGCGGTGTTCGACCTCGCCGGGCGTCGCATCGCGCGCCTGGCCGACGGCCCGTTCGTCGCCGGGGCGTTCGGCATCGCCTGGAACGGCATCGGTGACGCCGGTGCCGCGGTCGCGCCGGGCGTGTACATGGTCCGGATCGAGTGCGCCCGGGAGGACGGCCGGAGGGACACGGCGGTGCGCCGGATCGTGCGCATTCATTGAAGGCGAGCGTCGTGACCGGCCCGTCGCCGGGGCCGGTCACGGC
>JBAIWU010000677.1:0-1672 GCA_037917155.1 Candidatus Eiseniibacteriota bacterium | reverse complement strand
CGAGAACGTGATCGTCACGCCCGACGGCCGCGTCAAGATCCTCGACTTCGGGCTTGCGCGCATCGAGAGCGCGCCCGGCCCCGGCTCGCAGAGCCTCGCCCCGACGATCGCGGTCGGCACCGAGCCCGGTGTGGTGCTGGGCACGGTGGGCTACATGGCGCCCGAGCAGGTGCGCGGCCAGGTCGCCGACGCACGCAGCGACCTGTTCGCGCTCGGGGCGGTGCTCTACGAGATGATCGGTGGCCGGCGCGCCTTCGCCGGCGCCTCGCAGGCCGACACGCTCAGCGCGATCCTGCGTGAGGATCCGCCCGAGCTCGCGACGCGCGTGGCCGACCTGCCCCCCGCGCTCGATCGCATCATCCGCCGCTGCCTCGAGAAGCAGCCGGTCAGCCGATTTCGCTCGGCGGCCGATCTCGCGTTCGCGCTCGAGGCGCTGTCCACCGCCGGCTCGGGCAGCGTGCCGGGGGTCGGGGCGGGGGCGCCGCCGGCCTTCCGCCGGCTCACCTACCGCAACGGCAACGTCGCCGGCGCGCGCTTCACGCCCGACGGAGCCGCGGTGGTGTACGGCGCGTCTTGGGATGGCGCCCCGCACGAGATCTTCACCTCGCGCGTCGGCAGCCCCGAGTCGCGCGGGCTCGGCCTACCCCCGGGCTCGCTGCTGGCGATGTCCGCCACCGGCGAAATGGCGATCTCGGCCGGGTACCACCACTCGATGTGGTTCGAGGTGAGCGGAACGCTGGCGCGCGTCCCGCTCGCCGGAGGCGGCGTGCGGCCGCTCCAGAAGGACGTCTCGCACGCGGACTGGTCGCCAGACGGCCGCACCCTGGCGGTGATCCGCTCGGTCGACGGTCGTTCCCGGCTCGAGTACCCGGCCGGCAAGGTACTGGCCGAGACGGATGGCTGGTTCAGCCACTGCCGCGTGTCGCCCGACGGCAATCGTGTCGCGTTCGGCCGGCACCTGCGATCGGGGGAGGGCGAGGCCGACCTGTGCGCGGCCGATGAGTCGGGCGCGATGTCGGTGCTGGCGTCTGGCATCGTCAACCTCAACGGAGTCGCGTGGTCGCGGTCCGGCGACGAGGTGTGGTGGTCGGACATCGACGCCGGCCTGACTCACGGCCTGCGCGCCACGCGCCTCGACGGCGGCACGCGCGAGGTGTACCGCTCACCGGTTCGCCTGACGCTCCACGACGTGCACCGCGACGGTCGCGTGCTGATGAGCTTCGACGAGCTGCGCTTCTGTCTGGACATCGGCGAGCCCGCCGACGCGGGCGCGCGGGAGATGTCGTGGTTCGACGGTTCGGCGGTGAGTGACCTGAGCGCCGACGGCAGCCAGGTGCTGTTCCTCGAGGTGGCCGAGGCGGAGAACCCACACTACGGCCTCTACCTGCGCACGCTCGACGGATCCCCCGCGGTGCGGCTCGGAAGCGGAAACGTCTCCCGCCTGTCGGCGGACGGGCAATGGGCGGTCTCCATCACCACCCACCCCCGGCACGAGCTGTGGATCTACCCGGTCGGTTTCGGGGAGGCGCGCATGATTCCGTGCCATCCCGACGGCCGCCACCTGTTCGTGGTGGGCTCCGCGCCCGGCCGCGTCGCGCGCCTGTACCTGCTGCCGCTCGAAGGCGGCGAGCCGCGCCTGCTGTGGGACGAGGAGATCCACTTCGGCCGCTTC
>JBAIWU010000676.1:0-1595 GCA_037917155.1 Candidatus Eiseniibacteriota bacterium | reverse complement strand
CGACCTCGATCCCGGCGAGACCGAGGGTGGCACGCTGCCGGTGCCGTGGCGCGACGTCGCGTGCCGCTGGGCCGGCCCGAGCCGCGCGCTCGCCGACGCGATCGCGGGCGCGCTCGAGGCGCGTGGCGTGGGGCCGGCGCGCGTGCGCGAGACGCTGCCCGTGGCGCTGCTGGGCGTGAACGCCGCCGGCCTCTCGCTCGAGTGCGCGACGCTCTCCTCGCCCGACGACCTCGCGCGCGTGACCGCGCCGGGCGGCCTCGAGACGCTCGCGGCCGCGATCACCGACGGCGTGCTCGCGTGGAGGCGCCATGACTAGGCGGCTGCGCGTGCTGCTCGTCGTGCTCGTCGTGGTGGCCCTGGCGTGGCTGGCGTGGTGGCTCGCGGCCGGGCGGTACCAGGTGCGCGAGCTCGCGCCGGCCGCGGCGGACACGGCGCAGGCCGGCATGCGCGCGGCGACGCTCTGGTACGCCGACGAGGGCGGCGACTCGCTCGTGAGCGAGGTGCGCGAGCTGCCGGAGCGCGAGGGCCTGCACGAGCGCGTCTCGCAGCTCGTCGACGCCCTCGCGCGCGGCCCCGAGAAGCGCGGCGTCGGGGTGCTGCCGGGCGGCACCGCGGTGCTGCACGCCTACGAGGACGACCACGGCCTGCTCACGCTGGACCTTTCGCGCGCTTTCCAGCAGGGTTTCCGCGGCGGCTCCCGCGAGGAGGACCTCGTGGTCGGCTCGCTGCTGCGCACGATCGCGTCGAACCTGCCGGACGTGCGGAAGGTGCTGATCGTCTGCGGCGGCTCGCCCGTCGCCTCGCTCGGTGGCCACCTGCCGCTCGACCGGCCGCTCGACCCACACGCCGTACCCTGAACGAGGACGCACATGCCCGCCACCCACGACCCGCGCCCGATCGGCGTGTTCGACTCCGGCATCGGCGGCCTGACCGCCGTGCGCGAGCTGTTCCGGCAGCTCCCGCACGAGTCCATCGTCTACTTCGGCGACACGGCGCGGCTGCCGTACGGCAACAAGTCGGCCGAGACGGTGACCCGCTTCAGCCTCGAGATCGCGTCGTTCCTCGTGCGCCAGAACGTGAAGTGCCTGCTCGTCGCGTGCGGCACCGCGTCGAGCCACGCGCTCGAGGCGGTGCGCGCGCGCCTGAGCCTGCCCGTGATCGGCGTCATCGAGCCGGCCGCGCGCACGGCCGTCGCGGCCAGCCCGCACGGGATGATCGGCGTCATCGGCACGCTCGCCACCGTGGGCAGCGGCTCGTACGTCGAGGCCGTGCACGCGCTCGCGCCGCAGGCGAACGTGATCGCGCGCGCCTGCCCGCTGTTCGTGCCGCTCGTCGAGGAGGGCTGGCTCGAGCACCGCGTCACGCGCATCGTGGCCGAGGAGTACCTGGCCGAGCTGCGCGCCGCGAACCTCGAGAGCCTCGTGCTCGGCTGCACGCACTACCCGATGCTGGCGTCGCTGCTCGGCGAGCTGATGGGGCCGGGCGTGAAGCTCGTCGACTCGGGCGCCGAGGCCGTGCACGCCGTGGCCCGGCTGCTCGCCGAGCGCGGCCCGCTCGCGCCCGATCCCGGCGCGCGCGGGCCGCGCCACCACGTC
>JBAIWU010000675.1:0-2014 GCA_037917155.1 Candidatus Eiseniibacteriota bacterium | reverse complement strand
CGATGACGCTCAGCCGCCGCGGGTGCAGCGCGGCCACCAGGTCGTCGCGGATCTGGTTCGTGACCTGCTCGAAGTAGTGGCCCTCGTCGCGGAACGACCACAGGTAGAGCTTGAGCGACTTGAGCTCCACGCACCGGCGGTCGGGGACGTAGGCGACGACGATGGTGCCGAAGTCGGGCTGGCCGGTGACCGGGCAGACGGCGGTGTACTCGGGACATTCGTGGCGGATCAGGTAGTCGCGGTCGGGGCTGGGGTTCGGGAAGGTCTCGAGCTTGCGTTCGGGCTGGGTCGGCATGCGTGCTCCGGGATGGGTCGCGTCGTCGCGGGGGCCCCACGGCACCACAGCGCCCGCGCCCGGTCAAGCCTGTCAGGCGGCGCCGCACCGCGGCCTCAAGCGCCGTCGCCCTCCGTCCGATACCCCGGAGACCGGCATTCCTCCCGGGAACCTTCGGAACGGAGCCGGGGGCGCGACCCACATCGCGTCTCCGGCGGGCCCGTCCGCCCGGAACGGCTCGCCGCTCCCGGCCGTGGCCGCCGGCCTTCCCGCGTGATACTGTCCGCGGCCCATGAAGCGCGTGTTCCTCGAGACCTACGGCTGCCAGATGAACGTCGCCGACAGCGAGCTGATCGGCGGGGTGCTGGAGCGCGCCGGGATGGAGCTGTGCGAGCGCGCCGAGGACGCGGACGCCGTGCTGCTCAACACCTGCGCCATCCGCGAGCACGCCGAGCAGCGCGTGCTCGGGCGCCTCGGGGACTTCGCGCGCCTCAAGAGGGGAAAGCCCCATCTCGTTGTGGGCGTGGCCGGTTGCATGGCCCAGCACCTGCGCTCCCGGCTCCTCGACCAGGCCGGCGTGCTGGATCTCGTGGTGGGCCCGGACGGCTACCGCCGGCTGCCCGAGCTGCTGCGCCGCGCCGCCGACGAGCCGGTCGCCCACGTGCGCCTCGACCGCGACGAGACCTACGGCGACCTCGAGCCGAGGCGCGAGGCGGGGGTGCGCGCCTGGGTCACCGTGCAGCGCGGCTGCGACAAGTTCTGCACCTACTGCGTCGTCCCCTACACGCGCGGGCGCGAGCGCAGCCTGCCGCTCGCGGACCTCGTGCGCCAGACGCGCGAGGCGGTCGCCGGCGGCTTCCGCGAGGTGGTGCTGCTCGGCCAGACCGTGAACTCGTGGCGCCACGGCGAGCACGACTTCGCCGACCTGCTGCGCGCGATCGACGGCGTGGAGGGCCTGCTGCGCATCCGCTTCACCTCGCCCCACCCGAGCGACATGAGCGAGCGCGTGATCGCGGCCATGGCGGAGTGCGCGAAGGTCTGCCCGCAGCTCCACCTGCCGCTGCAGTCCGCCTCGGACCGCGTGCTCGCGGCGATGCAGCGCAGCTACACGCTCGACCAGTACCGCGCGGTGGCCGCGCGCGTGCGCGCCGCGATCCCGGGGGTGGCGCTCAGCACCGACCTGATCGCCGGCTTCCCCGGCGAGACCGAGGACGACTTCCGGCGCACGCTCGACTGTGTCCGCGAGCTGCGCTGGGACAGCGCGTTCCTGTTCAAGTACTCGGCGCGCCCCGACACCCGCGCGTTCCGCATGGGGGACGACGTGTCCGAGGAGGAGCAGGGCCGCCGGCTCCAGGCGCTCATCGACGCCCAGCACGCGATCTCGGGCGAGATCCACGACGCGATGCTCGGCCGCACGGTCGAGGTGCTGGTCGAGGGCCGCGCGCGCCGCGACGAGGCGCAGCTGTTCGGCAAGAGCGAGCACTTCAAGAGCGTGGTGATGCCCGACGACGGCACGCCCGCCGGCGCGCTGAAGCGCGCGCGCGTGGTCGGCTCGACGCCGATCACGCTGTTCGCCGAGCCGCTGGTCGCGCCCGAGCGCGCGCTCCCCGTGCTGCCGCTCGGCTAGCTGCGCCCGGGAACGCCCGATCGCTGGACCACGCTGCGCGCGGTGCCCGCGCGGGCGGCTCCTCGCTCCGAAGTGGCCATGAAGGCCACATCTCCGCTCGTCGCTCGACCGCG
>JBAIWU010000674.1:0-2234 GCA_037917155.1 Candidatus Eiseniibacteriota bacterium | reverse complement strand
CGACGCGCGGCGGGGCGGCCGGCTGCACCTGCGGCTGGGCGGACAGCCGCGCCAGCACCGCCTTGCACGCGGCACGCAGGGTCTCGGACACGCCGCTCCCCCGCGTCGCCACGGCCTCGAAGTCGGGCGCGCCCTCGCGGTTGAGGGCGCCGCGCAGGCGCTCGAGCGGGAGCGCCTCCGCCAGGTCGCGCTTGTTGTACTGGAACACCCACGGGATGCGCGCCACCTGCGCCGGCGTCATGCCGATCGACTTGAGGTGCTCGAGCGTGTCGGCGAGCGCGTCGTGGTTGGCGCTCTCGCGCGACGGGTGCGAGTCGGCGACGAACACGAGGCCGTCCAGCCCCTGCAGCACGGCGCGCCGCGACAGCCGGTAGTAGACCTGCCCGGGCACGGTGTAGAGGTGGATGCGCGTCGAGAAGCCGTTCACCTGGCCGAGGTCGATGGGCAGGAAGTCGAAGAAGAGCGTGCGCTCGTGGTCGGTCGAGATGGAGAGCAGCCGGCCCCGCCGCTCGGGCGGCAGGCGGTCGTGGAGCGCGCGCAGGTTGGTCGTCTTGCCGCCGGCCCCCGGGCCGACGTACACGATCTTGAAATGAATCTCTCGCGCCCGGTGATTGATCAGCGCCATCTTGTCCCCGCGAGGGGTTCGGGGGCCGAGACCGTCGTCAGTCGCCGAACAGCGCGTCCACCTCGCGACCCGCGGCGAGAGCGAACTCCGGCGCACCGTCCTCGAGCGTCGCTTCCACCGGCTCGCCCAGGCCCACCTTCTGGAACAGCCCGCGGAACACCTTGTCCAGCTCGACCGCGGCCTTGTTCGCGCGGAAGCGCACGAGGCCGAGCGTGCTGCGTCGATCGAACACGGTGCTCATGATCACGCGGTCGGCGAGCAGGCACGAATGCACGGAACGTCCCTTGCCCTCGCTCACCACCGCATCGACCGCGCTGTCCCCGAGGAGATTCGCCAGCTCGGCGTTCGCGGTGAAGTCCGCGGCGACCAGGCTCGCGAATGCGGTCGCGTCGAAGTCACCCGTCCGTCCGGCCGTCGTGATCAGCTGGCCGGAACGATCGACGAGATGGATCGAGAGCGCGTTCGTCCGCTCGAGCATCTCGTTGAGGATGGCGTCGATCGATCGAAAGTCGTTTTCGAACAGAGTCCACTGAGGCATGGCACCCCCCGCCTGCGGCGGATGGATGAAGTGGCCCGAAGGGAGACTCCGTGGCACGTCCGTGTTCCCGGCGCAACTGGTAACACGGTGGAATGGAAAGAACAAGCGGATTCGCTGGTGGGAAACGCCGCCGCCGCTCAGTCGTGCCGGCTGGCGGCGCGGACGGCCGGTACGCCGTCGTCGAGCAGGCCGATCGGCGTCTCCCCCTCGGCGGCGATCGGCCCGGTCCCGAGGTGGTAAACGCCCGCGCGGAGCGCCGCGGCCGCGAGGTCCTGCTGGCGCGCGGCCGGGAGCCACGCGTTCGCGCGGGCGTCGCGGGCGGGCAGCACGAGCAGCACGGGAGCGGGCCCGGACGCGGCGCCCGGCGGGCGGCCCGCGGTCCACGCGGCGGTCGCGCGGCGCGCGAGCTTCGCCACGTCGCGCTCCGAGAGCCGGTCGGGCCCGCTCTCGATCACCGCCATCGTGCCGCTCGCGAGCACCGCGCGGTAGTCCACCGCGAAGCGCTCGTCGAGCCCGGCGCGCTCGACCGCCGCCGCCGGCAGCACGCGCGCGAACGCGGCCTCCGGGCGCCAGGCGCGCACCGCCTGCTCGCACGCGAGCAGCATGCCGTCCACCGCCGCGCGCTTCGTGGCCGCGTCGCCCGCGCCGCTCGAGAGGCGCTCGCCGCGCGCCAGCAGCGCGTCGTCGTCGAACAGCACGCCGTCGATCGGCAGGTAGACCGCCAGGTCGGTCAGGAAGTCCACCTCGGCCGCGCGCACCTCCGGCACCTCGGGCGAGAGCCGCGCGCCCCAGCGCGCCTTCTCCGACCCGGTGATGCGCCACTCGGGATGGCGATCCCAGACCCACGTGAGGTTCAGCGTCGGCACGCGCGCCCAGACGCGCAGGCGCTCGGCGGCGAAGCGGCTCGCCGCCGTGGCCCAGACGTCGGCCAGCACCGGGACCTGGTGGTTCATGGCGTAAGCCCGCATCAGCCGCCCGTCGCCGCGCGGGTCCGGGCAGACCGGCAGGATCACGTGCGTGGCGCCGAGCGCCACCGCGCGCATCGCCGCCTGGTCGAGCCGGGCGCGGAAC
>JBAIWU010000673.1:0-10062 GCA_037917155.1 Candidatus Eiseniibacteriota bacterium | reverse complement strand
CAACTTCCGCGACCCCGCGCACCCGGAGGCGGGAGGGGCCGAGCTCCACCTCGAGGAGATCCTGCTCGAGGCCGTGCGGCGCGGTGCGCGGGTGACCTGGCTCGCGAGCGGCTTTCCCGGCGCGGCGCCGGAGTCGGAGCACCGCGGCATGCGGATCGTGCGCCGGGGCACGTGGTGGAACTTCAACCTGGTCGCGCCGGCCGTGCTGCGTCGCGAGTTCCGCGGCGCGGACGAGCCCGACCTCGTGGTCGAGGACATCAACAAGGTGCCCTGCTTCACCGCGCAGGCCACGCGCGCGCCGGTCGCGGTGATCGTGCCGCACCTCTTCGGCATGGCCGCGTTCCACGAGGCGAGCGCGCCGGTGGCGTCGTACGTGGTCGCGCTCGAGCGGCTGATCCCGCTCGCGTACCGGCGCTCGCGCTTCCTCGTGATCTCGGAGAGCACGCGCGACGACCTCGTGGCGCGCGGCGTGGCCCGCGAGCGGATCACGGTGGTGCACTGCGGCCTCAACCACGAGCGCTACCGGATCGACCCGGACGTCCCCAAGGCGGCCACGCCGACGCTGCTGTTCGTGGGCCGGCTGCGCCGCTACAAGGGCGTCGACTGGGTGTTGCGGGCGCTGCCGCGCGTGCTCGAGAAGGTGCCGCAGGCGCGGCTCGACGTGGTGGGCGACGGGCCGTGGCAGCCGGAACTGGTGCGCGAGGCCGCCGCGCGCGGGGTGGCGCACGCGGTGCGCTTCCGCGGCTTCCTGCCGTTCGCCGAGAAGGTGCGGCTCATGCAGTCCGCGTGGGCGGTCGTGCAGCCGAGTCCCAAGGAGGGCTGGGGCCTCACCGTGGTCGAGGCCGGCGCGTGCGGCACGGCAGTGGTCGCCGCGGACAGCCCCGGCCTGCGCGACTCGGTGCGGCGCGACGAGACCGGATTGCTGGTGCCCTACGGCGACGAGGCCGCGCTGGCGGAAGCGCTGGTGCGCGTCCTCACCGACGCGCCGCTGCGCGAGCGGCTCGCGGGCGCGGGCGTGCGTTGGGCGGACCGCTTCCGCTGGGACGACTGCGCGCGCCGCTCGCTCGACGCGCTCGAGGGAAGGATCGCCGATGGCCGGTGATCCGGGCGGCCGGCTCTCGCCGCGCGCGGTGCTGCTGCTGGGCGCCAAGATGGTGCTCTCGGTGGCGCTCATCGTGTACCTGTTCCGCACCCGCCTCGACTGGGCGGACGTCACCGCGGCGCTCGAGAAGGCGCGGCCGGAGGGGCTCGTCGTCGCGTTCCTCGTGCTGTTCGCGAGCAACGTGCTCGGAGCGTTCCAGTGGAACCGGCTGCTGCACGCGGTCGGCATCCGCATCCCGTTCTGGAAGGTGTGCTCGTACTACCACGTCGGACTCTTCTTCAACAATTTCCTGCCCGCGAACGTGGGCGGCGATTTCGCGCGCGTGCTCGACGCCTCGCGCACAGGCGCCTCGCGGGCCACGGCGTTCTCGACCGTGCTCATGGACCGCATGATCGGCACGGTCGCGCTCGCGGGTCTCGCGGTCCTGACCACGCTGCCCGCGATCTCGGAGCTGGCGCTGCCGCCGGCCTCGCTGGGCGCCATCTACGGCGGCGTGTTCGGCTTCTTCGCCCTCTCGGTCGTCATGCTCTGGGCCGTGTTCCATCCGCACCTGCTCTCGGCCATCGAGCGGCTGCTCACCGCGGTCGGCCTCGGCCGCCTCAAACCGGCGCTGGACGACCTCTCGGCGCGCCTGGCGGCGTTCCGCGGGCGGAGGCGACTGTTCATGGAGTTGTTCGCCGTGGCCGCGGGTGTGCAGCTCATGCGCGTCGGCGTGCACGTGCTCGTGGCGCGCGCGCTCGGCATCCAGGTGGGGCTGGGCTACTTCTTCCTTTTCGTGCCGTTGCTCGCGGTGATAGTTTCCCTGCCCATCTCGTTGAATGGCATCGGCGTGCGTGAGACTGCGGGGATCGTGCTCTTCGGCCTCGTCGGCGTCGGGAAGGGCATGGCCTTCACGCTGCAGTTCACCACGTATCTCGTCGCCGTCGCGGTCAGCCTGATCGGCGGCGTCGTCTTCCTCGTGCGCATTCCCCATCGGCGCGCGGGAGCCCGTGTCGTACGGAGGCCGGACGCATGAACCCGAAATCCCGAGTGGCGCTCGTGGGATCGCTGCTGGCACTGGCGATTCCCGCGATCGTGTACCTGCTCACCCTGACGCCCACGGTGCCGTTCTGGGACTCGGGCGAGTTCATCGCCGTCGCGAAGATCCTGGGCATCCCGCACCCGCCGGGAACGCCCTTCGTCGTGCTGATCGGCCGGCTCGCGACGCTCGTGCCGTGGCGGAGCGTGGCCGCGCGCGTGAACGCGGTCTCGGCGATCTCCTCGGCGCTGGCCGTGTTCCTGACTTACCTCGTCACCCTGCGCCTGATCCGCCTCGCGCAGGGCGGCGAGCGCCAGCCCTGGCACGAGTGGGCGGCCGTCGCCGGCTCGCTGTGCGGCGCGCTGCTGCTCGCGTTCAGCGACAACTGGTGGGAGAACTCGATCGAGGCCGAGGTCTACCAGATGATGAGCCTGGCCACCATCCTCGTGATCTGGCTCGGCCTGAAGTGGTGGGAGGCCCACGAGAAGAAGCCCACGGTGGGCCCGCTGCTCGTCGCGACGTACATCCTGTGGCTGAGCGCCGGCCTCCACCCGGCGGTCGCGCCGACCGCGCTGCCGCTCTTCGCGCTGATCGCCATCATCGACCGGAAGGTCGCCTGGCTGTTCTCGATGCCCGTGCTGGCGATGCTGTCCGTCACCACCGGCCTCGAGCACATGGCGGGCGTGGTCCTCGTGCTGGGCTCGATCCAGTGCCTCTACTACGTCCTGACGCACAAGATGCCGGGTTGGCTGCTGTTCGTGAACCTCCCGCTGACCGGGGTCGGCATCTACTACTCGCTCTCGCCCGAGAACTACACGATGGCCGCCGCCATCGGCGCCGCGCTCGGCCTCGTGGTCCCGTTCGCGTGGATGGCCCGCAAGCACCGCGAGGGGCGCGTGCTGCTGCTCGTGCTGCTGCTGATGGTGGTCGGCTACTCGACGCAGCTCTACCTGCCGATCCGCTCCGCGCAGCACCCGGCCATCAACGAGGGCGCGCCGGCCACGTGGGCGCGGCTGCGCGACCTGCTCGAGCGCAAGCAGTACGGCGAGATGAACCCGTGGGTGCGCCGCGCGCCGCTGTCGGTCCAGCTCAACAAGGAGTTCTGGCGCTACTTCGCGCGCCAGTGGCCGATCATCCCGCACGGCCAGGCGCCGTGGAGCGCGCTGCTGCCGCTGCTGCTCGGGCTGGTCGGGGCGGTGTGGCAGGCCATACGCGAGAAACGCGGGTTCGCCTACATGTTCCTCATGTTCGGGCTGAACACGGCCGGGCTCATCTTCTACCTCAACTTCAGCGACCACGAGGTCCGCGACCGCGACTACTTCTTCCAGTCGGGCTACCACGTCTACGCCATCTGGATCGCGTTCGGCGTCGCGTGGCTCGTGGGCTGGATCCGCGAGTCGTTCGCCGAGGGCCCGAGCCAGAAGCTCGCGACGATCGGCGCCGGCGCGCTGCTGTGCGTGCAGCCGTTCCTGCTCATGCACAACCTCTGGTTCACGCACGACCGCAGCCACAACTACGTCGCGCGCGACTACGCGTACGACATGCTCGCGCCGCTCAAGCCGCACGCGTTCATGTTCACGAACGGCGACAACGACACGTTCCCGCTCTGGTACATCCAGCAGGTGGAGGGCTTCCGCAAGGACGTGCGGATCGTGAACCTCAGCCTGCTGAACACCGACTGGTACATCCGCCAGCTCCGCGACGAGGAGCCGAAGGTGCCGATCCAGCTCGACGACCGCACGATCGACGGCCTCGGCATGGGCGCGGTGCAGGACGCCCAGGGGCACGTCATCTACACGAACGAGTTCATGGTGCACCACATCATGGAGCAGGCGCGGAACAAGGACGGCACGTGGAAGATGCAGCCGTACTTCGCGGTCACCGTGCCCGAGCACTACGGCTACGATCCCTACTTCTCGCTGCAGGGGCTCGTCTACGAGGTCAAGTCGGACAGCACGAAGGCCGGGCTCGACGTCGAGGCGACCCGCAAGGCGCTCTACCAGACGTTCCTCTACCGCGGCCTGTTCACGGCCGACGGCTCGTGGGACACGACCGTCTACAAGGACGAGAACTCCGAGACGCTGTCGCGCAACTACGCCGCGGCGCACCTGCAGCTCGCGCTGCGCTACCGCAAGGACGGCAACCTCAAGGGCGCGATCTCCGAGATGGAGCGCATCGGCCGCATGTTCCCGCGCTACCCCGAGGTGCTGCTGCCGCTCGGCACGTTCTACCTCGAGGCCGGCGACACGACCAAGGCGGTGGGGCTCTTCCAGAAGCTCGTGGGGATGGATCCGGGCAACGCCGAGCTGCACTACTACTTCGGCGCCTCGCTGGCGCTGAAGGGCCTGCTGGACCCGGCGGTCAACGAGTTCGACATGGCGATCCGGCTCGATCCGGAGTACGGGCAGCCCTACTACTCGGCGTACTACACGCTGCGCACGGCCGGCCAGCGCGAGCGCGCGCTGCAGTACCTGCAGCGCTGGGTCGACGGGCACCCGAGCGACACGCAGGCGACGCAGCTCCTGCAGGCCGAGCGGGCGCAGCTCGGGCTGCGCTCCACGCCGCCCCCGGCGCCGCCGGCGGGAGTCCTGAACCCGTAGGGGAGGCCATGGCCACGCGCGCGCTGGTGACCGGAGCCGCCGGCTTCATCGGTTCGACGCTGTGCGATCGGCTGCTCGCCGACGGCGTCCACGTGACGGGCGTGGACTGCTTCACGGACTACTACGACGTCGCGCTCAAGCGGGCGAACGTCGCCCCGTCGCTGCGGCACGCGTCGTTCCGGCTGCTCGAGCTGGACCTCGGCGCGGCCGACCTCGCGGCCCTGCCCGAGGTCGACGTGGTGGTCCACCAGGCCGCGCAGGCCGGCGTGCGCGCGTCGTGGGGGCGCGACTTCGCGTCCTACGTCCACCACAACGTGCTCGCGACGCAGCGGCTGCTCGAGCGCTACCGCGACGCCCGCCTCGAGCGCTTCGTCTACGCCTCGTCGTCGTCCGTTTACGGCGACGCGGAGCGCTACCCGACCGACGAGGGCCTGCTGCCGCGGCCGTTCTCGCCCTATGGCGTCTCGAAGCTCGCCGGCGAGCACCTCGTGCTGCTCTACGGGCGCAACTTCGGGCTCGACGTCGCGGCGCTGCGCTACTTCACCGTGTACGGCCCGCGCCAGCGGCCCGACATGGCGTTCCACCGGTTCTGCCGCGCGCTGCTGCGCGGCGAGGAGATCCCGGTCTACGGCGACGGCCGGCAGTCGCGCGACTTCACGTACGTCGACGACGCGATCGAGGCCAACGTGCGCGCCTGGCGCCGCAGCGCGCCGCAGGGCGTCTACAACGTCGGCGGCGGCTCGCAGGTCGAGGTCATCGAGGCGATCGCCCTCCTCGAGCGGGCGCTGGGTGCGAAGGCGCGCCTGCGCTTCGAGCCGCGGCCGCCGGGCGACCCGCTGCGGACGCGGGCCGACGCCACGCGGCTGCGCGCCGACCTCGACTACGCCACCCGGGTCGGGATCGAGGACGGCCTGGCGGCGGAGGCGGCATGGGCGAAGACGTTGTACGGTGGGGCCGCATGAGCGAGACGCCCCGCATCTCGGCCGTGGTCCCCGCGTACAACGAGGCGGAGAGCCTGCCGCAGCTCCACCGCGAGCTGGTGGCCGCGCTCGAGTCCATGGGGATGCCGTGGGAGATCCTCTACGTCGACGACGGCTCGCGCGACGGCACGGACAAGGTGATCGAGTCGCTGTGCGCACCGGATCCGCGCGTGCGCGGCGTCCTGCTGCGCCGCAACTTCGGCAAGTCCGCGGCGCTCGCGACCGGCTTCCGCGCCGTGCGCGGCGACCTCGTGGCGACGCTCGACGCCGACCTCCAGGACGACCCGGCCGAGCTGCCGCGCCTGCTCGCGGCGCTCGAGGGCGGCCTCGACCTCGTCTCGGGCTGGAAGGTGAAGCGCCTCGATCCGTGGACCAAGACGCTGCCCTCGAAGCTCTTCAACGCCGTCACGTCGGCGGTCGCGGGGGTGAAGCTCCACGACTTCAACTGCGGCTTCAAGCTCTACCGGCGCGAGGTGGTCGACGCGCTCGAGGTCTACGGCGAGCTGCACCGCTTCCTGCCGGCGCTCTCGCACTGGCGCGGCTTCCGCGTCGGCGAGGTCGGCGTCCACCACCGCGCGCGCCAGTTCGGCAAGTCCAAGTTCGGCGCGTCGCGGTTCGTGAACGGCTTCCTCGACCTGCTCGCCGCCGCATTCATCTCGACCTCGGCGCTCAAGCCGCTGCACGTGTTCGGGCGCATCGGCGTGCTGTTCCTCGTGGTCGGCTTCGGGCTCGCGGGCTGGTTCGTGGCGCAGTGGCTGCACGGCGACCCGCTGCGCGTGCGCCCGCTCATGCTGCTCGGCGCCGCGTGCGTGCTGCTCGCGATCCAGTTCATCCTCATGGGCCTGCTGGGCGAGATGATCGCGCACCACGGCGCGCGCGCGGACTATCCCGTGCGCCGGCGCTTCAACATGGAGTGAGCGTGAAGGCCTTCGTGCTGGCGGGCGGACTCGGCACGCGGCTGAAGCCGCGCTTCGGGGACCTGCCCAAGCCGCTCGCGCCCCTGGGCGGCCGCCCGTTCCTCGTGCGCCAGCTCGAATGGCTGCGCGACCGTGGCGTCGACCGCGCGGTGATCCTCGCCGGCTACGGCGCCGACCGGCTGCAGGCCGCGCTCGGCGACGGCGGCGCGATCGGCGTGCGGCTCGAGTACTCGGTCGAGGACGAGCCGCTCGGCACCGGCGGCGCGCTGCGGCTGGCGGCGGCGCACGTCGACGGCCCGGCGCTCGTCGTGAACGGCGACACGCTCGGCGAGGCCGACCCGTGGACGCTCGAGCGCGACCGCTGGGAGCAGGGCGCGCTCGGCGCGGTCGCGCTGTACCGCGTCGAGGACGCGAGCACCCGCGGGCGCGTCGAGCACGAGCGCGGTCGCGTGACGCGGTTCGTGGAGAAGGACGGCGCGTTCCGCGGCGCCGCGTGGGTGAACGGCGGGCAGTACGCGTTCTCGCCCGAGCTGTGGCGGGCCCTGCCCCCCGGCCCGAGCTCGCTCGAGCGCGACGTGCTGCCGGCGCTCGCGCAGGCGGGACGGCTCGTGGGCAGCACGTGCCCGGGGCGCTTCTGGGACATCGGCACGCCCGAGGACTTCGAGCGGGCGGAGCGGGAGCTGCACGCATGACGGCGAACCTGCAGCGCTACTACCGGGCGCGCGCCCCGCTGCGCATCTCGTTCTGCGGCGGCGGCACCGACGTCTCGCCCTATCCCGAGGAGCACGGCGGCTGCGTGCTGTCGGCGACGATCAACCACTACGCGACCGCCTCGCTGCGGCCGCGGCGCGACTCGCGCCTCACGCTCGCGAGCCTCGACTACGACCTCGTCGCGAAGTACGACCACCCGCGTCGGCTGCGCTTCGACGGCCGGCTCGACCTGCTCAAGGCGGCCGTGCGCGCGCTGCGCGTGCGCCGCGGCGCCGAGCTCTGGACGCACTCCGACGCACCGCCGGGCTCCGGCCTCGGCGCCTCGAGCACGCTCGTGGTGGCGCTCATCGGCGTGCTGGGCGAGTGGCTGCGCCTCGAGCTGAGCCCGTACGACGTCGCCGCGCTCGCATACCGCATCGAGCGCGTCGACCTCAAGCTCGCGGGCGGGCGGCAGGACCAGTACGCGGCCGCGTTCGGCGGCTTCAACTTCATCGAGTTCATGCGCGACGGCACCGTGGTGACGCCGCTGAAGATGCGCCGGGACACGCTTCAGGAGCTCGAGTACCGGCTGCTCCTGTGCTACATGGGGCAGACGCGGCAGAGCGCGCGGATCATCGAGCGCCAGACGCGCTCGTACACCTCCGGCCGGCGCGAAACCGTCGAGGCGCTCGACGCGCTCAAGGCGCAGACGCTCGAGATGAAGCGCGCGCTGCTCGTGGGCGAGATCGACGGCTTCGGCGAGCTGCTCCACCTCGCGTGGGAGCACAAGAAGCACCTCGCGGAGGGCATCTCGAACCCGCAGGTCGACCTGCTCTACAAGCTCGCCCGCCGCGAGGGCGCCATCGGCGGCAAGATGACGGGCGCGGGCGGTGGCGGGTACTTCCTCTTCCTGACGCGCTTCGACCGCCGGCACCGCGTGGCGGCCGCGCTGGAGCGCCACGGCGGCCAGGTCGTGCCGTTCCAGTTCGAGCCGCGCGGCCTGCAGACCTGGTCGGTGGCGCGGGGACGCTGAAGGCCCCGCGGCCCATGGGCGTCGCTCCCGCTCCGGCCCGCCGTCGCGTCGCGCTCGTGGGCCCGCTGCACCCGTGGCGCGGCGGGCTCGCGCAGTACCTGCAGCTGCTGGGCGAGGCGCTCGAGGCGCACGCCGAGGTGCGCGCGGTGACGTTCACGCGCCAGTACCCCGGCTTCCTGTTCCCGGGCACGAGCCAGTTCGACGCGCAGGCGCCACGGCCGAACTTTCCCACCGCGGCGCTGCTCGACTCGATCGGGCCGTGGAGCTGGCGGCGCACCGCGGCGCATCTCGAGGCATTCGCCCCGGGCGCGGTCGTGCTCAAGTGGTGGATGCCGTTCTTCGCGCCCGCGTTCGCCTCCAGCGTGGGGCCGCTGCGGCGCCGCGGCACTCGCGTGATCCTGGTGTGCGACAATCTGGTGCCGCATGAGCCCCGGTTCTTCGACGCGGCCTTCTCGGACTGGATGATGCGCAATTCGGACGGCTACCTCGTGATGTCGGACTCGGTGGAACGGGACCTCGACCGGCTCAAGCCCGGCGCGCCTCGCCGGCGCGTGCCGCACCCGTTCTACGCCCAGTTCGACCGCGGCCGCTGGACGCGCGCGAGCGCGCGCGAGCGCCTGGGGCTCGCGGGCGACGTCGCGCTCTTCTTCGGCTACGTGCGCCGCTACAAGGGGCTCGACACGCTGCTCGCCGCGTGGCCGAAGGTGCGCGCGCGCCGCCCGGGCGCGACGCTGGTGGTCGCGGGCGAGGCTTACGAGGACACGGAGGCCTACCGCGCGCAGGCCGCCGCCGCGGGCGAGGGCGCGGTGCGCTGGCTCGACCGCTACATCCCGGACGACGAGGTCGAGGCGCTGTTCCGCGCCGCCGACGTCGCCGTGCTGCCGTACCGCACCGCGACGCAGAGCGGCGTGACGCACGTCGCCTACGCGCTCGGCGTGCCGGTGATCGCGACGCGCGTGGGCGGCATCGCCGAGACCGTGCGCGACGACGAGACCGGGCTCACGTGCCCGCCCGAGGACCCGGACGCGCTCGCCGACGCCATCGCGCGCTACTTCGAGGGGAACCTGCGCGAGGCCATGGCGCCGCACATCGCCGCGCTGCGCGCCGCGCACTCGTGGGAGGCGCTGGCCGCGAGCACGGTCGAGCTGGCGGACGCGCTGTGCCCGGCGCGGGGCTGGTCGTGAGCGCGCCCGTGCCGGACCGCGCGTCCACGCGCCGCACGACGCGGCTCGTGGCGCTCGCGGCGTTCCTCGTCTTCGCGCTCACGGGCGGCGGGCGCATCGCCGGCAGCGACGAGGTCACCATGTTCGAGCTCGCGCAGTCCATGCTGCACGGGCGGATCGACGTGCCCGCGGCGGGCGCGACGCTGCAGGGCCCCGACGGACGCTGGTACAGCAAGAACACCGCGGGGCAGGCGGTGCTCGCGCTGCCGCTCGTGGCGATCGCCGAGGCCGCGGCGCGCGTCGCGCACTTCCGCGAGGAGCGGGCCGTGCTCGCGGCGCGCTTCGTCACCTCGTTCTTCAACGCGGGGCTCGCGGCGCTGCTGCTCGCGGCCCTCTACGCGTTCGCGCGCCGGCTGGGCGTGCGCGCGGGGCCGGCGCTCGCGGCAGTCGCGCTGCTCGGTTTCACGACGCCGCTCTGGGTGTACGCGAAGAGCTTCATGGCCGAACCGCTCGAGGCGCTCGGCCTGCTGCTCGCGCTCGGCAACGCGGCGCTCGCGGG
>JBAIWU010000672.1:0-1699 GCA_037917155.1 Candidatus Eiseniibacteriota bacterium | reverse complement strand
GCCCGCCCGCCGCGCGGCCTCGGCCGCCGCCTCGCGCAGCGCGGTCAGCGGGCTCACGACGCGTTCCGCACGCGCAGCCCCGCGCGCTCGAGCTCGCGCTTGATCGCGGCGATGCCGGTGAGCCCGTCGTGGAGGATGCCGGCCACCAGCGCGGCGTCGGCCTCGCCCTCCTCGAGCGCCGCCCGCACGTGCTCGGCGCCGCCCGCCCCGCCGGAGGCGATCACCGGCACGCGCACCGCGCGGGAGACCGCGCGGGTCAGCGCGAGATCGTAGCCGTCGCGCCCGCCGTCGCGATCCACGCTGGTGAGCAGGATCTCGCCGGCCCCGCGGCGGGCCAGCTCGCGCGCCCACTCCACCGCGTCGAGGCCGGTGTCGCGCCGGCCGCCCCGCGTCACCACCGTCCAGCGATCGCCGGCCCGCCGCGCGTCCACGCTCGCCACCACGCACTGGCTCCCGAAACGCCGCGCCGCCTCGGCGATCACCCCCGGGCGCTCGACCGCGGCGGTGTTGATGGCCACCTTGTCGGCGCCGGCGCGCAGCACGCGTCCCACGTCGCCGGCGTCGCGGACGCCCCCGCCGACGGTGAGCGGCACGAACAGGCGTTCGGCGGTGCGGCGCACGACCTCGAAGAGGATCTCGCGCTCCTCGTGGGTGGCCGAGATGTCGAGCAGCACGATCTCGTCGGCGCCCTCGGCCTCGTAGCGCACCGCGAGCTCGACCGGATCGCCGACGTCGCGCAGGTTCACGAAGCGCGTGCCCTTGACGGTGCGCCCGGCGGAGACGTCGAGGCAGGCGAGGATGCGGGGCCGGAGCATCAGCAGCGCTCCTTCGCGGCGGCCGGGCGATCGGCCCCGCCCACCCGCGGCGGCGCGCCCGCCGCCGGTGGCTCGCGCCCTGGCGCGCCGTCGTTCGCGGAGCGTGCGGACTCCGCGGCGCGCTCGACCGCGCCCTTGGTGCTGAAGGTCGCCTCGCGCGCCTCGAGCGCCTGCCGCAGCGCCAGCCCGGCCGCCTTGAAGGCCGCCTCGACCACGTGGTGGCGATCCGTCCCGCGCAGCACCCGCAGGTGCAGGGTCGCCCGCGCCTCGCTCGCGAACGAGCGCATCCAGTGGTCGTAGAGCCGGCTCGGCAGCGGTCCCCGGTAGTAGGCCCGCCCGCCGAAGTCGAGCGCCGCCTGCACCAGCGCGTCGTCCATCGGCACCACGCGCTCGCCGTAGCGCGCGCACGCCGGCGGGGCCGCGCGCCGGAAGGCCTCGCCCAGCGCAATCGCCGTGTCCTCGACGAGATGGTGGCGCAGGTCGCCGCGAGCCTCGAGCGCCAGGGTCGCGCCGGCGTAACGGGCCAGGGTCTCGAGCATGTGGGTGAGGAAGCGGTCCGCGGTGGAGACGCGCGATTCACCCGGCGCGAGCGCCAGCTCCAGCCGGATCGAGGTCTCGCGGGTGTCGCGGGTGAGAAGGATCATGCGTGGTACTCCTCGACGAGGCGGTGGGGATCGAGCGCGCCGGTGTAGAGCGCCATGCCGATGACGGCGGCGAAGACGCCGAGCTTCTCGAGCGCGCGCAGCTCCTCGAACGACGCGATGCCTCCGGCGGCCAGCACCGGATGGCGGGTCCTGGGGACGACCTGCTCGAAGAGCGCGAGATCGGTGCCGGCCATCGCGCCCTCGCGGTGGACGGCGGTGATCAGCAGGCCCGCGAGCGGG
>JBAIWU010000671.1:0-2987 GCA_037917155.1 Candidatus Eiseniibacteriota bacterium | reverse complement strand
CGGGAACGGCGGCGGCTGCGGGCGCCGGATCGGCTCGCTCGCCAGCGACTCCTTCAGGTAGCGGATCGCGCGGTCGAGCTGCGGGTCGCGCCCGGCCATGAGCGCCGCGGGGTCCTCCTCGACGGTCTCGTCCGGCGTGACGCCCGAGCCCTCGATCACCCAGTGGCCGTCGGGCGTCCACTCGCCGTAGTTGGGCACATACACGAGCCCGCCGTCGAGGAGCGGGTAGCCGTCGCCGCTGCCCACCTCGCCGCCCCACGTGCGCGTGCCGTACACCGGCCCGAGCTTGAGGCGCTGGAACGCGTCGCTGAACTCCTCGGCGTCCGAGCCGCTGTTCTCGTTGCACAGCGCGACGGCGCGGCCGGCGAAGCCCCAGTCCTGCCGCGTCCACGACGCGCCGTAGCGCGGCTTGAACCACGTGTACGGCGGGTTCGAGGCCTGCAGCAGCAGCATCGCGTCGATGAAGCCGCCGCCGTTGAACCGCACGTCGTAGACGATGCCGTCCTTGCCGAGCTGCGGGTAGTAGTGCTTGCCCCATTCGACCAGCCCGCCCGGTCCCATGTTGGGAATGTGGACGTAGCCGAGGTTCTCGCCGCCGTTCCTGCGCACGTACTCGGCGCGGCTCGCGACCCAGTCCTCGTAGCGGAGCTGGCGCTCGCTGGCGAGCGCCTTCACGAGCACGTCACGCGCGCCCTCCATCGACGGCTTCGAGTTGACGGTCAGCCGCACGACGCGGTCCCCCGTACCCACGAGCATGGACTGCCACTCGCGATCCGTGCGCACCGGCTCGCCGCCGATCGCGAGGATGCAGTCGCCCGCCTTGACGCCCAGCCCGGGCGCGAGCAGCGGCGAGGCGAGGTCGAGGTCGAAGCCGTCGCTCCCGTAGAGCTTCGTGATCCGCACCGCGGGCACGGCGCCCGCAACGGGCTCGGCGTCGATGCCGAGGAAGCCCAGGGGGACCGTGGGCACGTCCGGCACATCGCCCCCGCGGATGTAGGCGTGGCCGCAGTTGAGCTCGGCCACGATCTCGCCCTGCACGAAGCTCAGGTCGCTGCGGTCGGCGATCGCCGGCAGCAGGGCCTCGTAGCGCGTGCGCACGGCCTGCCAGTCGACGCCGTGCATCTTCGGGTCGTAGAAGAAGTCGCGCGCGATGCGCCAGGTCTCGTGCAGCATCTGCTTCCACTCGGCGGCCGGGTCCACGGTGAGCTGCCAGCCGTCCGTGTCGACCTTGCCCTTGCCCTCGGGCAGCGTCGCCGCGTCGGCGTCGGCCACGGTGAACGACTTGCCCGCGCGCACGAGCATCTTCTTGCCGTCGGCCGAGAGCTGGACGTCGCTGAGGCGCTTGACCACGACGTCGACGTCCTTCTTCGTGAGGTCCTTGAGGTCGAACGCGCGAAGCTGGCGCGCGTCGCCGGCCGGACCCGTGCCGGGATCGTCCTGCACGAGCAGCAGCAGCCGCTTCGCCTGCGGCAGCACGCGCAGGTAGTGGTCCGCGGGCACCGGCACGTCGAGGGTGCGCGCGCCAAGGCCCGCGAGGTCGACGCGCGTGGCCGGGAGCGGCGCCGGGCCCGCGGCCTTCTCCTCGCCCTTCGGCTTCGACTCCGCCGCGGCGGGCGCGGCGGCGCCCTCCTCGTCGTTCGTGGCGAGGAACGGCGAGCGGCCGTCCGCCGCGAGCATCACCATCGAGACCTTGGTGAACTTGTCGAACGTGAAATAGCGGTTCGCATTGATCGCCTTCGGATCGAACGCCCGATCGGCGAGGTAGCACAGGTACGTGCCGTCGGGAGCGAACGCGGGCGCGGAGCAGTTCATCTCCGGGCTCGACACGCGCATGCCCTTGCGCGCCGCGACGTCGTAGAGCCACACGGACCCGTTCCAGTTGGGCTCCTGCCGCGCGAACGCGAGCCACCTGCCGTCGGGGCTGAACGTGAAGTCCGAGAGCACGAGGTCGTACGAGCCGCCGCGGTCGGCCTGGTCGACCGTCGTCATCGCGCCGCTCGAGGCGTCCACGAGCAGGATGCGCATCTCGCGGTCGCTGGTGACGAGCCACCTGCCGTCGGGCGACCACTTGATCGGCCCCAGCGGCCCCGTGTGGTCGCGCGTGAGCTGCTTCGGCGCGCCGCCCGCGGCGGGCACGGTCCAGACCTGCTCCTCGCCGGAGGCGTCGGAGACGAACGCGACGCGCTTGCCATCGGGGGACCACGCCGGGTACTGGCAGCGCGCGCCCGGCTGCACGACGAGCGTGAACACGTCGCCGTTCTCGGCCGGGGCGCTCAGCACCTGGCCGCGCGCCGAGACGAGCAGGCGCCTGCCGGTGGGGCCGAACGCGACGCCCGCGAGGTTGCGCAGCGCGGCGACGCGCTTGACCCGCGCATGGATGCGGTCGGAGTGCAGGTCGAACTGCAGCTCGCGCACCTGTCCCGTCGCCGCATCCCACAGCGCCAGCCCGTCGCCGTGCTCGAACACGACCGTGTGGCCGTCCGTGCCGGGATAGCGGACGTCGTAGTCGGTGTAGTGCGAGAGCTGCGTCGCGGCGCCGGTCGCGGGATCGAGCCGCCACAGGTTCGCGTGGCCGTCGCGCTCGGAGACGAACACGACCTGGTCGCCGACCCACACGGGCTCGGTGTCGATGCCGGGATCGGTCGTCAGGCGCCTGAACGTGTGCGCGAGCGTGTCCGCGAGCCAGATGTCGTCGGCCTCGCCGCCGCGATAGCGCTTCCAGTGCTGCCACTCCGCGCTCACGGGCACGTAGGCGATGCGGCGGCCGTCGCGGCTCGCCGCCGCGAACTCGCCGTAGGGGATCGGCAGCAGGCGCGCCGCGCCGCCCGCGGCGGGCACGGCCCAGAAGCGGTCCCGGCGTGTGGTGTTCCAGCGCTGCGAGCGGAACAGCACTTCGCGCCCGTCCGCGCTCCAGCCCAGCGGCCGCGCGCCCACCGGGTCCCACGTGATCCGGCGCGGGATGCCGCCGCCCACGTCCATCACGTACA
>JBAIWU010000670.1:0-1675 GCA_037917155.1 Candidatus Eiseniibacteriota bacterium | reverse complement strand
AGCGCGAACGGCCCGCCGTGCTCGTGCAGCGGCGCGCGCTCGGGCAGCCCCGACGAGGTGTCCGGCGGCACGTACGCCACGCCACCGCCCGCCGCAGCGCGCGACTCGCCGCCCCACGCGGGCGGCTCGTTCTCGACCGGCGGCAGCGCCGGCCGCGGCGCCTCGTGGCGGCGCGCGGCCATCGCGTACGACGAGTCCGGCGCGGTCGCGCTGTCCGGCCACGCGCTCGCGAGCGCGCCGCGCGCGTGCTCCTCGAGCGTGTCGGGCTTCGCCGGCTGCTCGACCTGCCCGGCCGAGAGCACGGCCGCCGGCATGTGGCGGCGCAGCCCCGCGAGCGTGGTCTCGTTCCCCAGCGGCTCCTGCACCGCGAAGATGTCCCAGCCGGCGCGGTCGAACGCCGAGAACACGAGCCGGTCGTTCAGCCGCGACCACGAGATGTTCAGCACGCCGCCGAGCACGTCCGTGAGCATCGTGACGCTGCTGTCCGCCGTGTCGAAGAGGTAGATGTTGGGCGCGCCGTCGCGGTCCGAGACGAACGCAAGCCGCTTCCCGTCCGGCGACCACGCGGGGCTGTGGTCCTCGCCCGCGGTGTCGAGCAGCGGCGTCACCGCGCCCGTGGCGACGTCGAGGTTGTAGAGCCCGTAGTGCCCGTAGCCGTGGAGCGACGGCTCCGTCTGCAGCACGACCGGCGCGCCGCGGTCCGACGAGAACGTGATCGTGCGGCCGTCCGGACGCCACGTGGGCTCCTTCTCGTCCCACGTGTCGTCGGTGAGCCGCGTGACCCTGCCGTCGCGGGCGTCGACCAGGTAGAGGTCGGAGCGCCCGTCCTTGAGCCCCGTCACCACGATCGAGTCGCCCACCGGCGACCACGCGGGGAACTCGAGCGCGTCGCAGGGCAGCGAGAACTCCTTCATCACCGCCCCGGTGTGCGAGTTCACCACGTAGAGCCGATCGCGCCCGCGGCTCTTGGCCGTCAGCGCGAGGCGCTGGCCGTCGGGCGCCCACGTGAGGGCGCTGCGGAACAGCGGCATGCTCTCGAACTGCACGTCGCGCTCGCCACGGATGACACGGTGCAGCACGCGGCCGTCGAACGCGGACATGACGTAGATGTCGGAGTACTGGCGCCGGTCGGAGTAGTAGGCGATGCGGTCGCCCTGCGGCGAGATCGCGGGCGAGATGTTGATCGTGCTCTGGTCCTTGCGGTGGTCGGTGAGCCGCCGGCCGTACGTCTCGGGCAGCTCGTGCGAAGCCACCGTCGGCCAGTACTTCTTCCGCAGGTACATCCGCCACTTCTCGTCGAACTTCTCGACCGTCAGGCCGTACGTGCGCTCGAACGCGCGGTCGAAGCTGCGCATCTGGCGCGCGCGCTTGAGCACGTCGCGGAAGCGCTCGTCGCCGTACTTGTCGACCAGGAACGCGATCGCCGACTGGCCGAACTTGTACACCGGGTACCCGCCGGCGTACTGCAGCGGCGGGATGTAGCCCGTGAGCGCGCCGTCCCGGCACCACATCTCCGCGTTGGATTCCATGCCCAGCGAGAAGTACTCGGCCATGCCCTCGGCGAACCAGAGCGGCATCTGGAAGAAGCCCTGGCCCGAGAGCATCGAGATGCCCGTGCCGTTGTAGAGGATGTCGAACTGGAACGCGTGCGTCAGCTCGTGCACGAGCACGTGCC
>JBAIWU010000669.1:0-7472 GCA_037917155.1 Candidatus Eiseniibacteriota bacterium | reverse complement strand
CTGGACGATGAACCTGTTCGGCATCGTCCCGCTGATGAAGTCGCCGACCTCGAACCTGAACGTCACGCTCGCGCTCGCGCTCACCGTCATCGCGAAGGCGGGCGAGGAGCAGCGGGCTCCGTGGGCGCCGTTCGTCGAGAAGTTCGAGAATGTCATCTTCTCGATGCTCGTCGCGCTGGCGCTCTGCATCGTCGCGTTCATTGCCTCGCGGAACCGCCAGATGATCCCGGGCCGGTTCCAGAACGTGGTCGAGGCCGTGGTCGAGCCGGTCTACAACCAGATCGTCGACATCCTCGGCCCCAAGTACGGGCCGCGCTACGTGCCGTTCCTCGGCACGCTGTTCCTCTACATCCTGAGCATGAACCTGGTCGGCATCGTGCCGCTGATGAAGTCGCCGACGTCGAACCTCAACGTGACGTTCGCGCTCGCGATCACGGTGTTCGTCTACGTGCAGTACACGGCGGTGCGCGAGCTCGGCCTGCTGGGCTGGCTCGACCACATGGCCGGCTCGCCGCGCTCGGCGATCGAGTGGGGCCTCGTGCCGCTCGCGTTCCCGATCCACCTGATCGGCGAGCTCGCCAAGCCCGTGTCGCTCTCGTGCCGTCTGTTCGGCAACATCTTCGGCGAGGACATGCTGCTCGTGGGCTTCGCCACGCTCGGCATCGGCGCGATGTCGGCGATGCACCTCGGCGCGCTGCCGTTCGGTCTGCCGCTGCACTTCGTGTTCCTATTCCTGGCGCTGCTCACGAGCTTCGTCCAGGCGCTGGTGTTCGCGATGCTCAGCACGATCTACTTCCTCCTCATGCTGCCGCACGACCACGGTCACGAGCATGCGGAGGGAGCGCACCCCACCGCCCACTGACCCCAATCGGAGGTTGAACGATGGATTTCCACGGCACTCTTGGTCTCGCCCTTCCCCTCGGCGTCGGCGTCGCCGCCATCGGCTCGGGCATCGGCCTCGGCATGATCGGCAACGGCGCGCTGCAGGCGATGGGCCGCCAGCCCGAGGCGATCGCGAAGCTGCAGACGGCGATGATCATCATCGGCGCGTTCGCCGAGGCGCTCACGATCTACGCGTTCGTCACCGTGTTCCTCCTCATGGGCAAGATCGGCTGAGATCCGCGTTCGGGCGTACGGGGCGGCGCCACGCGCGCGGCCGCGCGCCCGGGGAGCAGGCATGAACGGTCTGATCGACATCAAGCTCGTCCTCACCCAGATCCTGGGCTTCCTCGTCATGGTGTGGATCCTCGGGCGCTTCGCCTGGGGCCCGATCGTGCAGGGGCTCGAGGCGCGCCGGCAGAAGATCGCCGACGAGTTCGCCGACGCCGACCGCCGGCGCCAGGAGGCGGAGCAGCTCAAGGCGAGGTACGAGCAGGATCTGCGCGGCGTCGAGGCGCAGGCGCGGCAGCGGATCCAGGAGGCCATCGCCGAGGGCCAGAAGGTCGCCGAGGAGATCAAGGCGCAGGCCCACGCCGACGCGCAGGCGCGCATGCAGCGCGCCGAGGAGGAGGTGCTCCGGCAGCGCGAGAAGGAGAAGGAGCTGGTCAAGGAGAAGATCGTCGACCTCTCCATCCGCACCGCCGAGAAGATCCTGCGCGCGAGGCTCGACGACCCGGCCCAGCGCCGGCTCGCGGCGGAGTTCATCGACGAGGTCGGGACGGCGCGATGAAGGACGCCTCGGTCGCCGGCCGCTACGCGAAGGCGCTCGTGCTGCTGACCGAGCGGCGCACGGGCACGGGCCCCGCGCTGGTCGAGGCGCTCGATCGCGCGCTCGCGGACCTGCGCGGCGTCGCGGAGCTGGTGCGGCCCGGCGCGCGCGTCGGCGACGTGCTGTCGCACCCGCAGGTGCGCCCGGAGGACAAGCGGGCCGTCCTGCGCAAGGCGCTCGACGGCCGCGCCGAGCGGTCGGTCGTGGTCTTCGCCGACCTGCTGCTGCGCAAGAAGCGGCTCGGGCTCATGGACGAGATCGTGCGGGCCTTCGACGCGCTCGTCGACCGGGTGCGGGGCGTGCAGCACGCGCAGGTCGTCAGCGCGGTGCCGCTCACGCCGGCGGAGATCGAGCGCCTGCACGCCGCGCTCGAGAAGCGCACGGGCCTGAAGATCACGCTCGGCACGGTGATCGATCCCTCGGTCGTCGGCGGCGCGTACGCGCGCATAGGCGACCGCATCATCGACCGCAGCGTGCATTCGCTGCTCCAGACGCTCGCGAACCGCCTCTACGAAGTCAGCGTGTGATCACGCGTCGAACGATCCACTTCCATCATCGGGGCCAAGACTCATGTCCTTTCGTCCGGAAGAAGTGAGCGCCATCCTGGCGCAGGAGCTCGAACGTTACGAGGCCAGGCTCGAGACCAAGAGCGTCGGCAGCGTGCTGTCCGTGGGCGACGGCATCGCGCGCGTGTGGGGTCTCGAGGACGCCATGGCCGGAGAGCTGATCAAGTTCCCGGGCGACGTCATGGGCATGGTGCTGAACCTCGAGGAGGACAACGTCGGCGTCGTGCTGTTCGGCTCCGACAAGAACATCAAGGAAGGCGACCGGGTCGAGCGCACCGGCCGCATCGCCTCCGTGCCGGTGGGCAAGGCGATGATCGGGCGCGTGGTCAATGCCATCGGCCAGCCCGTCGACGGCAAGGGCCCCATCGGCGCCGACAAGTTCCGCAACATCGAGTTCAAGGCGCCGGGCGTCATCCAGCGCCAGCCGGTGAAGGAGCCGCTGCAGACGGGCATCAAGGCGATCGACTCGATGATCCCGATCGGGCGCGGCCAGCGCGAGCTGATCATCGGCGACCGCCAGACCGGCAAGACGACGATCGCGATCGACACGATCATCAACCAGAAGGGCACCGGGGTCGTCTGCATCTACGTCGCGGTCGGCCAGAAGGAGTCGACCGTCGCGAACGTGGTCGCCACGCTCGAGAAGCACGGCGCGATGGAGTACACGATCGTCGTGACGGCCTCGGCGTCGGAGTCCGCGCCGCTGCAGTACATCGCGCCCTACGCGGGCGTGGCGATGGGCGAGGAGTTCACCTACGCCGGCGGCCACGTGCTGTGCGTGTACGACGACCTGTCCAAGCACGCGAACGCGTACCGCCAGCTCGCGCTGCTGCTGCGCCGCCCGCCGGGCCGCGAGGCGTTCCCGGGCGACGTGTTCTACCTCCACTCGCGCCTGCTCGAGCGCGCCTGCAAGCTCTCCGACGAGCTCGGCGGCGGCTCGCTCACCGCGCTGCCCTTCATCGAGACGCAGGCCGGCGACGTGTCGGCGTACATCCCGACCAACGTGATCTCGATCACGGACGGCCAGATCTTCCTCGAGGGCGACCTCTTCTACGCGGGCGTGCGCCCCGCGATCAACGTCGGCATCTCGGTGTCGCGCGTCGGCGGCAGCGCCCAGATCAAGGCCATGCGCCAGGTTGCCGGCCGCCTGCGCCTCGACCTCGCGCAGTACCGCGCGCTGGCCGCGTTCGCGCAGTTCGGCTCCGACCTCGACAAGGCGACGCAGGCGCAGATCACGCGCGGCGAGCGCATGGTCGAGCTCCTGAAGCAGGGGCAGTTCGTCCCGATGCCGGTCGAGAAGCAGGTCATCTCGATCTGGTCGGGCACGAACGGCCACCTCGACGACGTGCCGGTCGGGGCGGTGCGCCGCTTCGAGGCGGAGTGGCTGGGCTTCGTCGACCGGAACTACGCGGAGATCCCGCACAACATCCGCACGAGCAAGGTCATCTCGAGCGACGACGAGAAGCGCCTGCAGGAGGCCTGCAAGGCGTTCAAGTCGCAGTTCAAGGCGTGAGGTCATGGCGTCCCTGAAGGACCTCCGGCGGCGCATTCGCGCCACCCAGAGCATGCAGCAGATCTTCAAGGCCATGGAGATGGTGTCCGCGGCGAAGCTGCGGCGCGCCCAGTCGCGCGCCCAGGCCGCGGCGCCCTACGCGAGGAAGATCGCCGAGATCCTCGCCAACCTCGCGGGCGCCGCGGCCGAGCTGGACCACCCGCTGTTCAAGGTGCGCCCCGTGGTGCGCTCGGCGCTGCTGGTGATCACCGCGGACCGCGGCTTCGCCGGCACGTACAACACGAACGTCCTGCGCTACGCGGAGGCGGTCGTGCGCTCGCGCCCCACCGGCTCGGTCGAGCTGCTCGTGGTCGGGCGCAAGGGCCGCGACTACCTCAAGCGCCGCGGCTACTTCGTGCGTGCGGCCTGGACCGACCTTCCCGGCGACGCGAGCATCGACCTCGCGCGCGAGCTCACGGCCGAGCTCTCCGGCATGTTCCTGAGCGGCGAGGTGGACCAGGTCGAGGTGATGTACACGCACATGGTCAACGCGCTCGTGCGGCGGGTCATGATCGACCCGTTCCTGCCGATCGGCGATGCCGGCGCGGAGCGCGCGCAGGACCGCGGCACGCTGTTCGAGCCGGACGCCGAGCACATCTTCGGCGAGCTCGTGCCGCGCTACGCCACCGCGCGGGTCTACGCCGCGCTCGCGGACGCGTACGCGGCCGAGCACTCCGCCCGCATGGTGGCGATGGGCTCGGCGCGCAAGAACGCCGGCGAGCTCGTGGATTCGCTCACGCTGACCCGCAACCGGCTCCGCCAGGCGGCGATCACTCGCGAGATCGCCGAGCTCGTCGGCGGCGCGGAGGCGCTCAAGTAACCCACCGGTGCTGGCGGCCGATGGGCGCCGGCTGACTTCAGCGAAGGAGCAGGGGATGAACGCAGGAAAGGTCGTCCAGGTCATCGGCCCCACGGTCGACGTGGCGTTCGAGCCGGACCAGCTGCCGAAGATCTACAACGCCATCCTCGTCGAGGACGCCGGGCGCGGCATCCGGCTCACCGTCGAGGCGGCGCTGCACGTGGGCGACAACATCGTCCGCTGCGTCGCCATGGACTCGACCGACGGCCTCGTGCGCGGCATGAAGGCCCTCGACACCGGCGGGCCCATCGCGGTGCCGGTCGGCCAGGCCGGCCTCGGCCGCATCTTCAACCTGACCGGCGACACGATCGACGGCAAGGAGCCGATCCCCGCGGACACGAAGCGCTACCCGATCCACCGCCCCGCGCCGCCGTTCTCGGAGCAGGAGACCGAGAAGCAGCTCTTCGAGACCGGCATCAAGGTCGTCGACCTGCTCGCGCCCTACCAGCGCGGCGGCAAGGTCGGCCTGTTCGGCGGCGCCGGCGTCGGCAAGACCGTGCTCATCCAGGAGCTCATCCGCAACATCGCGACGCAGCACGGCGGCTTCTCCGTGTTCGCCGGCGTCGGCGAGCGCACGCGCGAGGGCAACGACCTCTACCGCGAGATGACCGAGTCGGGCGTCATCGCGAAGACGGTGATGGTGTTCGGCCAGATGAACGAGCCGCCCGGCGCGCGCCTGCGCGTGGGCCTGACCGGCGTCACGATGGCCGAGTACTTCCGCGACGAGGAGGGCAAGGACGTGCTCTTCTTCGTCGACAACATCTTCCGCTTCACGCAGGCGGGCTCCGAGGTGTCGGCGCTGCTCGGCCGCATGCCCAGCGCCGTGGGCTACCAGCCGACGCTGTCCACCGAGATGGGCGCGCTGCAGGAGCGCATCACGACCACGCGCAAGGGCTCGATCACGTCGGTGCAGGCCATCTACGTGCCCGCCGACGACCTCACGGACCCGGCGCCCGCGACCGCGTTCTCGCACCTCGACGCCACCACGGTGCTCGACCGCGCGATCTCGGAGCTGGGCATCTATCCCGCCGTCGACCCGCTCGCCTCGACGAGCCGCATCCTCGACCCGGCGATCGTCGGCGACGAGCACTACACCGTGGCGCGCACGGTGCAGAGGATCCTGCAGCGCTACAAGGACCTCCAGGACATCATCGCGATCCTCGGCATGGACGAGCTCTCCGAGGAGGACAAGGTCACCGTCGCGCGCGCCCGCCGCATCCAGCGGTTCCTGTCGCAGCCGATGTTCGTGGCGGAGGCGTTCACGAACACGCCGGGCAAGTACGTCAAGCTGCCGGACACGGTGAAGGGCTTCAAGCGCATCGTGGACGGCGAGCTCGACGACCTGCCCGAGCAGGCGTTCTACATGAAGGGCGGCATCGAGGAGGTGCTCGAGGCCGCCGAGAAGCTGAAGGCCGGGGTCTGAGATGGACGGCCGTTTCCAGCTCGCGATCCTGACGCCGGAGCAGGGCGTGTTCGAGGGCCAGGTCGAGTACGTCGAGGTGCCCGGCAGCGAGGGCTACTTCGGCGTGCTCACCCATCACGCGCCGCTCGTCAGCACGCTCGGCGAGGGCACGCTGACCGCCCGGTACACGGACGGCAAGGAGCATCGCTGGAAGGTGCGCGGCGGGTTCTTCGAGGTGAGCCACAACCGCGCGACCGTGCTCGCCGATCACGTCGAGGTGCTGAAGGCCCCGGCCGCGTAGGCGACCGGCCCCTCGCGACGCGCCCCCCCACCGCGGGTTCGACGACGCTGCGGGAGCGCCCGCGAGTCACGCCGCGGGGCGCTCTGGCGTGCGCGCGACGCGGGCCGTCTGGACGTCCTCCGGACAGTTCGGGCCGCGTTCGTCCACTGGTCCGACGGGAGGCGGCGCTGGTCTCCGGACGCGCGGGCGCGACGCGGCGCCGGGCGCATGCTGCGCCCATGCGGTCGCGGTTCGACCGCAAGGGCCGATCGTCCATCCCGACCCGGAGGTTTCCATGCGCAGGAAGCTCATCGCATCGTTCACGGCCGCCCTGCTCCTCGGCGCCGCGACCGCCGCGCTCGCCGGCGGCGACTACTGCTCGCACGGGGCGTCCGCCAGCGCCGCCGCCTGGAGCGGCGCGTGGCTGCAGCGGTCCTCGAGCGGCGACATCAGGGTGGCCGACGTGGCCCCGCACAGCGCGGCTGCGAAGGCGGGACTCCGGGCCGGCGACGTCGTGCTCGCGGTCAACGGCCATTCCCTCGGTGAGGGGCATTGCACTGAAGGCTCGTGCACCGTCGGCAGCTCGGTGACGTACACGGTGCAGCGCGGCCACGCTACGCGCACCGTCCGGGTGAAGCTCGAACGGATGCCACAGTCGGCGTCCCAGCGCTACGCGAATCGCGAGGCCACGTTCGACCGCACGCTCGCGACCCTGGTCGTGCCCGCGGCGAACTGACCGCGACGCCGGCGGCCCGGATACGAGCCGGGAGCGTCGCTCCCGGCTCGTCGCATGCGCGCCGCATTCGGCTCGCGCGCGGCCGCAGCCGGTGCGATCCTCGCCGCATGGCGACTCGCAAGCCTCCCTCGCGCGCGGCGTCGGCGCCCTCGACGCTGCTCGTCAACCGCGCCCCGGTGCTCACGCTCTGGGCGGCGGTCGTGGCCGAGCGCCTGGGCTTCGACGCCGACGAGGCCGCCACGCTCGGGCGCGCCGTCGCGGGCCTGAACGCCGCGAGCAAGGCGCGGCGCCTCGGGCTCGTCTCCGCGCGACCCGGGGAGGCGGCGCCCGGGGCGCGGCGTGCGCGCGCGGCCGCGGCCGACGTGGTCG
>JBAIWU010000668.1:0-4042 GCA_037917155.1 Candidatus Eiseniibacteriota bacterium | reverse complement strand
CCGCGACGCGCACGTAGCCCGCGCCCGCGCGGCTCGCGGCGCGCGCCGCCAGGATCACGGCGCCCGCCATGCCCATCGCGCCGCCCACCACGAGCACGCGCCCGGCGGTGCCCTTGTGCGCGCGCGGGTCGCGCTCGGGCAGCAGCCCGGCGAGCGCCTCCGGCGTCGCGAGCCCGGCGGCGCGCACGCCGGCGCGGGCCGCCGGCAGCAGGCCGATGTCGACGAGCTCGAGCGTGCCGCACAGCGCGCGGCCGGGGTGGAGCACGTGGCCGCGCTTGAGGCAGCCGAACGTCACGGTGAGGTCGGCGTGCACGGCGTGCGCGCCGGCGGCGCCGTCGTCCGCCGCGACGCCCGTGGGCAGGTCGACCGCGACGACGCGCGTGCCGTGCGCGCGCAGCACCCGCAGCGACTCGCACGCGACCGCCGCCAGGCCCGTGGGCTCGCCGCGCGCGCCCGTGCCCAGAAGCGCGTCGATCGCCCAGTCCCAGCGGTCGGCGCCGGCGGCCAGCCTCGCGAGCGCCGCATCGTCGGCCACGAACTCCGGGGGCAGGCCCCCGGCCTCGAGCCGCTCGAGCTGGGCGAGCGCGTCGCCCTTGACCTGTGCGCGCGCCGCGAGCACGCCCACGGTGACGTGCGCGCCCAGGGCGCGCAGGTGGCGCGCGGCGACGAAGCCGTCGCCGCCGTTGTTGCCCGCACCGCAGAGCACGAGCACGCGCAGCGCGACCGGCGAGCCGAGGTGCTTCACGGCGCCCAGCGCCACGCCGCGGCCGGCGCGCTCCATCAGCTCGGCGCCGGCCACGTGGCCGCCCTCGATGGTCGCGCGGTCGAGCGCGCGCATCTCGGCGGCCGTCAGCAGCAGCATGGGCTCAGTGCCGGCGTGCGCGGCCGCGCGCGTCGGCCCCCAGGTCGCGCATGAGCGTCCTCCGGTACTCCGGGTCGCGCTCCACCCTCGCGACGAGGTCGGGATCGGACGAGAGGAACGGCAGGTCGAACAGCTCGGGCTCGGCCTCCTGCTCCTGGTAGATGCGCTCCTGCTCGTGGCGCTGGAACTGCACGGCGCGCTCGACGTTGTCGAACGACTTGCCGGGCAGGAAGGCCTCGTGGAAGACGTCGAAGACGTAGACGTGGACGTGGCCGTCGGCCTTCGCGCCGTCCGGCGGGGCGTACACCTTGGCCCGCGCCGCGCGCACCTTCGCTGCGGACATCAGCCCTCCTTTGGCGTGGCGCTTCCGGGGGGAGCGCCGTGGATGCGATCGACGATGCCCACCAGCTCGAGCAGGTCGTCGATGTCATGATCCGCCCCCGAGACCTTCGTGTCGAACGTGTCGCCGTAGCGCGCGAAGACCGTCGTCATGCCGAGGCCCTTCGCGCCCACGACGTCGCGCTCGGCCCAGTCGCCGATCATCATGGCCTCGTGGGCGTCCACGCCGAGCCGCCGCAGCACCTCGCGGAACGGCGCCGGCGCGGGCTTGCGCTCGCCGGTGTCCTCGAACGTGACCACGGCGTCGAACACGTGGTGCAGGCCCAGCGCGCACAGCCGCATCCAGACCTGCAGCCGCGGCGCGTCCGAGACCACGCCCAGCCGGATGCCGCGCTTGACCAGCTCGAGCAGCACGAGCTGGGCGTGCGGGTAGAGCACGAGCTCGGACTCGCGCGCGCGGCGGTAGCCGACGATGCCGGCCGCCAGGATCTTCGGGTCCACCTCGCCGAATTCGCGCTCGAGCAGCTCGTCGAACACGCGCTGGAACTCCAGCCCGCGCTCGGCGTAGATCGCGTCCACGCGGGCGCGCAGCTGCTCGCGCGGCACGCGGAAGCCGGCGTCGATCATGCCGTCGATGGCGGCGTTGATCGCGGCCTCCTTCATCTTCATGAAGTCGGTGAGCGTGTTGTCGAGATCGAAGACGATCGCTCGGATCACGCGCACGCGCTCCGCCGCCGGGTCACTTGGTCGACTGGCCCACGGTGCGGCCCAGGCTGATCTCGCCGTTGTCGATCCGCAGGTTGTACCCGCACGTGGGATTGCTGCAGACCCAGGCCTTGTAGGTGATCGGCGCGCCGTCGCGTCCGTAGTCGGACAGCGGGAGCAGCACGCCCTTTCCGCACTTGCTGCAGGCGGGAAACGCGTCCATCCCAAACCCCTCCCCATGGCGCGATCGCAGGGCGCCATCGCGCGCGGCCATTCTTGCGAGCGGCTCCGGGCCTGTCCAGCGGATTGTCGGCGTCCGCCGCGGTGGCCGGTTCCCGTGCTCCGGGCGGATTCGGGCCCCGTGCCGCACACGGCGGTTGTCGGCCGGCGGAGCCGCGAACTGGACCCGGCCGCGACCGCCCGCGCAGATGACAAAGGCCCGTGAGAACTGCCGCGGCGCCGCGATTCGCGCTTGACCGCGGGAGCGCGAGGGCCGACAAATCGCCGCGATATGTCCCGCTCGCAAGTCCGGCCCTTCGGGCTCCGCCGCCTCGCCCTCGTCGCCGTCCTCGCCGCCGTCCTGCTGCCGGGGGCGTCGCGCTCCCCGGCCGGGGCACAGTCGCTCACCGTCAAGCCGTGGGCGCCACCCGCGGATTCCCTCACCCGGCTGGCGAACTCCGCCCGACTGCGCTTCCAGCGGCAGCGCGGCGACTCGGTCGTCGGCGACAACTTCGACGGCTACGAGATCGTGGGCGACATGGGACGCCACATGTTCGCCGCGCTCGGGCGGAACCACTGGGCGCAGGCGCAGGCGATCGAGGCCACGCTCGACTCGCTCGGCCTCGATGTCGAGGTGCGCACCGACCCGACGCTGAAGACCGTCGCGTTCATGCTCGTGCGCAACCCGTTCAAGCGCTCGTCGGACGCGGTTGGCTTCATCTACTGGCTGCGCGACAACGAGCTGCGCATGCAGGGCGCGAGCTACCCGTCCGCGCAGGACGTGCAGGTGCGCTTCTGGTTCACGTCCCGCGAGGAGAGCCCGTACGAGGCGGTCACGATCTACCGCCAGCGCACGGGGGCGGGTCACCTCGAGATGCGCCTCTACCGGATCGACGAGAACGGCGTGCTGTGGAACCTCGTCCAGTACGAGGGCAACGCACCCGACTTCGGCGCGATGACCAGCGCGTCGTTCACCGACATCAACCGCGACGGGATGCCCGAGATCGTGGCCTTCCACACGGCCGACCCCGACACGTTCATGCAGATCAGCACGCTGGCGCCGCGGCTCGTGCAGGAATACATCTACACCGAGCGCCCGGAGGGCTTCGTGCTGCACGACATGCGCGCGCTGCCCGGGCCGAGCGAGACCGTGAACATGTTCGCGACGCTGCTCCTGCACCACGAGTACGAGCTGGCGCGCCGGCTGATGCTCGATCCCGCCCGCCTCGACTCGGTGCTCGCGCTGGGGTGGGGCCAGCACGCCGAGCGCAGCGCGTGGAACATCGAGTACGGCGAGGACCAGCCCTGGCCCGAGTGGCTGGAGCTCAAGATCCGCCAGGACCGCGGCTACGGGCACTACATCTTCCACTTCGGGATCAAGGACGACCGCTGGGTGATCCACGACTGGATCCCGGTGCAGCCGCCCTCGCCGGACGTCGTGACGAAGCCGACGCCGCTGCCGGGGGCGAAGCCGGTGCCGCCGCAGGCGCCGCCGCCCAAGAGGAAGGGCCGATGACCCTGCCGCGCACGGCGGTCGCGGCACTGTCGCTGCTGGTGGCGCTCGCGGCGCTCGCGGGTTGCGAGCGACGCACGCGGCTGATGCCCGCGGGCGCGGACTCGACGCGCGCGTCGGCGGACTCGTTCGCGGTCTTCGCGCGCCAGTCGACCGACCACTGGGAGGCGGGCCAGTTCGACCAGGCCGCCGGCACCACCGCGCGCGTCGTGCGCGAGGCGCTGCTCGCGCGGCCCGGCGCGCCGTGGGTCGAGCGCACGCGCGGCGTGCTCGACTCGCTCGGGATCGCGGCCGAGGTGGCGGGCGGCGACCAGGCCGAGGTGATGAACCTCTTCTCGCGCACCGACCCCGAGGGCGACTCGTGGCCGTACCTGTTCTGGCGCGACCGCGGCGCCCCGCGCTTC
>JBAIWU010000667.1:0-1732 GCA_037917155.1 Candidatus Eiseniibacteriota bacterium | reverse complement strand
GGCCGGGATACGGATCGCCTTCCTCGACGAAGCTCATCGGCAGGCTGTGCGCGCTCATCAGCACGACGACCTCGCCGCGCCGGTGCGCCGGCCACGTGGCCAGCCCCTCCTCCACGTGCGCGGCCAGCACGTCCAGGTAGCTCGGCGTCTCGGCCCAGCGATCTACGGTCGTGAGGTCGAACGCGCCCTCGAGACCGGTCCGCTTGAGCGCGCGATCCAGCTCCCGGAGGCTCGAGCCCGTCGTGGCCACCGAGTACTGCGGGTAGAGCGTGAGCACGACCGCGCGCTTCACGCCGTCCCGCTGCATCGCGCGCAGCGCGTCGTCCGAGGTCGGCGGCGCGTAGCGGAACGCGACGTACGGCTTGAACGGCGCCAGGTCGGGCCGCCGCGCGTTCAGCCGCTGCGCCAGCCCCTCGCCCTGCCCCGTCGTGTACCTGAGGATCGGCGAGCCGCCCCCGATCGCCGCGTAGTAGCTCGTGACCTTGGAGAGCCGCGCGCGGACGATGATCCGCGACAGCAGCCACTGGGCGATCGCGCCGCCCGGCAGGCGGATGATCTCGCGGTCGGCGAACAGCTCGTCCAGGAACGGCTTGATGGACGCCAGGTCGGCCGGCCCGCCCAGGTTGAGCAGGACCAGCCCGGTGGGCGCGCGATCGCTCATACGGTGCGGCTGAAGCGCGGCTTCGCGGACTGCTGCGCGGCCGGCAGGTACTTGTCGAAGCACATGGCCAGATTGCGCACGAACAGCTCGCCCAGCGGCGTGACGCGGATCCGGCCCGGCGCGATCTCGGCCATCCCCTCGGAGGCGAGCACCGACAGCTCGCGCAGCTCCGGGGCGAAGTAGCGGTCGAACGCGATCCCGTACCGCTTCTCCAACGCCGTCGTGTCCACCGCGAAGCTGCACATCAGCGAATGGATCACGTCGGCGCGCAGCCGGTCGTCCGCGCTGAGCGCGTAGCCGCGCTCGATCGGCAGGCGGCCCGCGTCGATGTCCGCGTAGTAGTCCGAGAGCTTCTTGTGGTTCTGCGCGTACGCGCCGGCGATCTGCCCGATCGCCGACACGCCGAGCCCCACCATGTCCGGCGCGTCCTGCACCGAGTAGCCCATGAAGTTCCGCTTCAGCCGGCCCTGGTCGAGCGCGACGGCCAGCTCGTCGTCCGGCTTGGCGAAGTGGTCCATCCCGATCGCGCGGTAGCCGGCCGCCAGCAGCTTCTCCCGCGCCAACAGCAGCAGCGCGATCTTGGCTTCCCCCGCCAGCAGCACCTCCTCGCCGAGCCGCTTCTGGTTCCCCTTGAGCCACGGCAAGAAGGCGAACGAGTAGATGGCCAGCCGGTCGGGCGCGAGCGCGATGACCGAGTCGAGCGTCGCCCCGAACGTCTCGAGCGTCTGGTGCGGCAGGCCGTAGATCAGGTCGAAGTTGATCCCGCCGAACCCGAGCCGCCGCGCCTCCTCGACCGTCCGGGCGGTCACGGCGACCGGCTGGACGCGGCCGATGGACTCCTGGGTCTCGGGGTTGATGTCCTGCACGCCGAGGGAGAGGCGGTTGAAGCCGCGCGAGCGCAGCGCCTGGAGCTGCTCGGCGGTCGTGACCCGCGGGTCCACCTCGATCGCGATCTCGGCCCCGGGCGCGTACGTGAAGAACCGTTCGAACTGGTCGAGCAGCGCGTGGATCTCGGGCACGCTGAGGTAGGTGGGCGTCCCGCCGCCCCACTGGTACTGCGCCACGGTTCTC
>JBAIWU010000666.1:0-2560 GCA_037917155.1 Candidatus Eiseniibacteriota bacterium | reverse complement strand
TGCGCGATCACGTTGGCGATGGTGAACGTCTTGCCCGAGCCGGTGACGCCGAGCAGCGTCTGGTGGCGCTCGCCCGCGCGCAGGCCGGCGACCAGCTCCGCGATGGCCTGGGGCTGGTCGCCGGCGGGGGCGTACGGAGAGGCGAGTTGGAAGGGCATGGCCGCCGAATCTACCGGAGCGGCAGGTCCCGCGCGAGGGGCTCAAGGACGGGTTCCGAGCGGTCGAAAATCAACCCGGGCCCACCTCCACGGTCCGACCCCCGCCGACCGCCCCGGAAGGAACCGATGCGCGCGAGTCGACACGTGTCCAGCGTGCTGATGCTCCTGCTGCTCCCCGCGGTCGCGGGGGCCGGCAGCGTGCGCGGCATGCTGTGGGTGGCGCGACCGCGCCCGGTCTCGCCCGCCGCCGAGGCCGCCGCGGCGACCCACGTCACCGCCCGCCAGCAGCGCGGCGTCACGGACGCGATCGTGTGGATCGAGCGGGTGCCGCCGGACGTCGAGCGCCGGCTCGCGCGCGGGGGCCGGCACTGGTTCTGGTCGCGGAGCGCGCCGCGGGTCCCGTGCATGGTCCAGCGCGGGAACATCTTCGTGCCGCGAGTGCTGGCGATCGCAGCCGGCGGCTCGGTCGAGTTCCGCAATCTCGACGGCGTCTACCACAGCGTGTTCAGCGTCTCGGCTGCACACGGATTCGACACGGGCAAGTACGCTCCCGGGCGGGCGGACACCGTGACGTTCCCGCACCCGGGGGTGGTGAACGTGCACTGCGACATCCACCCCAGCGAAACCGGGTTCATCGTGGTCGCGCCCAATCACGCCTGGGCGCGCCCGGACTCACTCGGCCGGTTCAAGTTCGACCGGCTGCCCGCCGGCCGGTTCACGTTCCACGCCTGGCACCCGCGGCTGGGCGAGACGACGCGAACGGTCGAGGTGCCGCGACGCGGCGCCACCAGCGTCCAGCTCGGCCTGTGACCGTGCGCGCAAGCCTTCGCACCCAGATCCTGCTCCTGGCGGTGCTGCCCCCGCTGGTGCTCGGGCTGGCCGTACTGGCGACCGTGGACCACAACGTCCGCCATCACGTCGACGGTTCGTCCATCCACGAGAGCCTCGAGCACTCCGTGACCGTGTTCGAGTCCATGTTCAACACCCGCTCGCGGGAAATGGCCGGGGGCGCCCGCGTGGTGGTGCAGGATCCCCGCTTCTTCTCGCTGCTCATGCTGAGCGGGGGCCAGCGCGATTCGCGCTTCAGCGCCACCGTGCGCCAGATGGCGGCCGACTTCAGCCACATCACGCAGACCGACGTGTTCGAGGTCCTGGATCGGCGCGGCCGCCGGCTCGCCTCGGTGGGCGCGGCCTCGCTCACACCGGCCACCCGGGCGCCGCTCCTGCGGCAGGCGCTCGCGCGCCATCCCGCCGCCGCCGTGGTCGCCCAGGACGGATCGCAGTTCCAGGCCGTCGCGACGCCCGTGATCGCCGACGGCCGCGTGGTCGGCGTGCTGGTGCTGGCGGCCCGGGTCGACGGCGAGCTCGCGCGCCAGGTCCGCTCGCAGGTGGTGTGCGAGGTGACTTTCGTGGACGGGCGGACCGTCTGCGGCACCACGCTGCGGTCGCCGCGGGAGGTCTCCGCGGTGATCGCCCACGTGGTGGATCTCGAGCGCCGCTCGCGGACGCAGCTTCCGCCGGGCATCGAGCAGGTGGTGGCGGCGAACAACCGCTACCTGACGCTGGTGCGGCGCCTGCCCGGCTCGGACCCCGCGGGCGACCAGATCTACGTCATGCAGCGCGGCATCGACCGCGAGATGTCGTTCCTGAACGTGATGCAGCGTGACATGCTGGTGCTCGCGCTGGTCGCGCTGCTGCTAGCCCTGGCGAGCGGCTTCCTGGTGAGCGGTCACCTCCTGCGCCCGCTGCAGGCGCTGGTGCGCGGGGCGAAGGCGATGGAGCGCGGGGACTACACGCAGCCGTTGGGCGTGCGCCGCCGCGACGAGATCGGCTACCTCGTCGAGCGGTTCGACGCCATGCGCCAGCACGAGCGCGCCTACGTGAGCAACCTGGAGCACGTCTCGCGCCTGAAGAGCGACTTCATCAGTGTGGCCTCCTACGAGCTGCGCACGCCCATCAGCGGCCTCGCCTCGTACTGCGGCCTGCTCGCGGACGGCAGCTTCGGCCCCGTCTCATACGCCCAGGCCGGGGCGCTGGCCACCATGCGCCAGCTCGTCGCCCGCCTGACGTCGGTGGCCGACGACGCCACGCTGGTGGCGCAGGTGCAGGGCGAGCGGCTCCAGCTCGACGTGACCCGCTGCGACGTCGAGCCGCTCGTGAGCCTCGCGGTGGCGATGGCCATGGCCCAGGGCAGCGGCCGGCCCGTGAGCGTGAAGGTCACCTGCCCGCCGTTCGACCGCCCAGCCGAGGTGGACGAGAAGGCGTTCACGCACGCGATCACGCACCTCGTGGGGACCGCGGTGCACTTCGCTCCCGACGGCGGCGAGGTGCACGTGCGTGTCGCGGTGACCGACGGGCGCCTGCGCGTGGTCGTCGGCGACGTCGCCGCGGGCATCCCGGCC
>JBAIWU010000665.1:0-9836 GCA_037917155.1 Candidatus Eiseniibacteriota bacterium | reverse complement strand
CCGCCACCGCCACCACCACCACCGCCGCCGCTGGTAACGTTGACGACCGTGATCGTGGTGTTCGCGGTGCCGGTGCCGCCCCGCCCGTCGTTGCCGAGGAACGCGACGCCGTAGTTTCCGGACTGCGTCGTGTCGGGCGTCCACGAGAACGTGCCGGTGTTGTCGCCGTGATCGGTGAACGCGGCGCCTCGAGGCAGCGAGCCGGTCGAGAGCGCGACGTGGTCGCCATCCGGGTCCGTGGCCGTCACCGTGAACGCCAGATGCGAGGCCCCGTTCACCTGCTCCGTCGCCGGCGCGCTCACGGTCGGCGGGTGATTCGCGGGCGTGCCGCCCGTCACCGTGATGATCGTGCTCGCCGAGCCCGAGCCGCCCCGGCCGTCGGTGCCGGAGAACGACGCGACGTACGTCCCGGCCTGGCCGTCCACCGGGGTCCACGTGAAGGTGCCCGTGTCGTTCGCGTGATCCACGAAGCCGGAACCCGGGGGCAGCGAGCTGCCAAAGAGATCCACGTGGTCACTGTCGGCGTCGGTCGCGCTGACGACGAAGCTGAGCGTGGCGCCGATCGCCACCGAGTCGGTCGCGGGCGCGGTCAGGACCGGCGGGTGATTCCCTCCCCCGCTCGAACCGGTGACGATGATGTCGAACGACTGCGTGACGCTCGCCCCGAGCGAGATCGCGGTGATGGAGGCGTGGTAGGTGCCACCGCTCCCGGCGGGCGGAGACAGCGTCACCGTGGTGCTCACCGAACCGGTGCCGCTTCCGGGAGGATTCAGCGTTCCGAACGACGGAAGCGCCGCGGTCAGCGTGATGAGCGCGCCGGCCGCGCCGGACGCGTGCACCGGCACCGACGTGAATCCGCCGCCCGCGACCGTGACCTGGGCGATCGGATCGATCGCGAGCGTCGGCGCGCTCGCGACTCGAATGTGCGTGACGCTGGTTCCGGACAGCGCATTCGCCGCCGTGAACTGGACGTCGTACTCGCCGGCGTCCGCCGCACCCGGCGTCCAGGTGAACGTCCCGGACGTGTTCGAGCTGTTCGCCGCGAACGACGCCCCCGGCGGGATGCCGGACGCGGTGAGGGACGTGATGACGTTGCCATCGGGATCGCTGGCCGTGACGGCGAAGCTGAGCGGAGACCCGGCCGTGACCTGCCGCAGCGGCGGGGCCACGACGATCGGGGCCTGGTCCGAGCCCGCGGGGTTGACCGTGATCTGGAAGACCCGGACGGTGGAGACGCCTCCGGCCGTGGCGGTCACCGCGGCCGAGTAGTCGCCGACCTGGGCCGCCGATGGCGCCAGGGTCAGGCTCGTCACCACGACGCCGGTCGCGATCGTGGGCGCGTTCAGCGTCACGAACGGCGGCACGGCCGCGGTCACGGTGACGGGACGGTTCAACGCGTCGACCGCGATCACGTTCACGCTCAGCGTGCCGCCGGCGTTCACGCTCACGTTCGCGATCGGGGACACCGAAGGCCCCTGGGCACGAGCCGTGGCGGGCGGCACGAGAAGAAGCAGGCCAATGGTCAGAAGCTTGAGCGACGCCCTCATGAGGCCTCCCGAGCCCGCGCGACGTTGGGCTTCGGAGACCTGCCCAAGCTCGTCGGGACGTGATCGCATTCGGCGGGCCGCCCTGATTGGACGACGCACGCGGTGATCTTCAACAGCCGCGGCGCGCATGGCAGGAGGTGTGCCGCTCGCGGCATCGCGATACGCCCGCCGGGAACATCGAGCGACCGAACCCCCATCGGCTCACGGAGTCGCGCGTTCGCATCTTGCGAAACGACTGCAATCGGCCGCGATGGCTGGGCCCGCGCCAGTCGCGCTGGGGAAGGCCGCCCAGCGATTCGCGTGCAGGATGAGACGAGGGCCGCTGCGAATCGCGATGCGCGGCGGGCTCTCAGGCCCGGGGAGTGGAGGATGTTGCCCCGTCCACCACCACGGTTGTCCGTGGCCGACGACGGTGCGTTGGCCCACCGCGGCGATAGCGCGTGGATCATTCCCTCACCCGCCCGCGTGCCGCGCCGCAATGCGTCGCGCAACGTGCACGCGGCGGATCGCGGGTGATCGCGGTGGAGCGAGATCGCCGTTGACTCTTGCGCACGGCCCGTGATTTGATCGATGCTGGCTTTGATCGGAGTCGCTTGCCCCCGCCCCACGGAGCGGCTCCGCGATCGGTGGTGTCACACCCTTCCCACGCCGCCACCGCCGAATGTCCGGGCACTCCCTCCCCACTGCGAGTGCCGTTCCCCGGATTACCGCGAGTTCAATCCGCCCCACGCGACCCGTCGCCCGGCGCCGTAATGCGCTGCCGTGCAATCTCATGGAGGTCCCTCGTGAAGAAGACTGCCGTCTCCGCCGCGTGGGCGCTGGCCGCCCTCCTCGCCGTGGGCGCGACGAGCGCCTCGGCCGGAGAGCCCCAGGCTCCGGCCAGCTCGTCCGAGCTTCGAACCATCCTGCCGCCGGCGCAGTCGCCGCCGCTCTCGGCGGAGCAGCGCGCCAAGCTGGCCCGGGCGGGCGCGATCATGCCGGCACCGGTGGCGGCGCCGACGCCCGCCGGCAAGCAGCCGTCGTTCTCGTCCACGGGCCTGCCGTGGCCCGGCGCGCACGTGACGACGCAGGCGGAGGTGCAGGCGGCGAAGCTGGCTGCGATGCGCGAGCGGAACCACGCCTTCCTGCTCGGGGCTCGCGTCGCTCCCGTGGCGACGCCAACGACTCCCGCCGAGGCCAAGCCCGCGCCGGTCTTCACGGCCCGCCCGCTAGATCCGGCGCGCGCCTCGGTCGACGCCGCGCGCCAGGCGCACAAACTCGCCACCGCGCACGGCGAGGCGGCCCGCACGCCGTCGCACGCCAAGCCGCGGGCCACGGCCGCGCCCGCCCCGTCGCCGACGGCGCTCTCGCCCGAGCAGCTCGCCAAGCAGGCGCAGGTGAGGAACGCCAACGGAGGTTCGCGATGAGCCGCCGCCCGTTCCTTCCCGCGGCGGCCCTCGCCGCATCGATCGCGCTGGCGGTCGCGCCGGCCGCCCGGGCCGCGTGCAGCTACAACATCATGACCACCGACGTCGGCCAGGTCGCGTCCGCCAGCCCCACGTACTTCGAGTTCACGACGGCCAACACCTACTGGAGCGCGGTGGGGGCCATCTGCATGCCCGGCGCCCCCAACGAGGACTGGAGCGTCACCGTGAACTCGTCGACCGCGGGCTCGCCCACGTGCGTCGCGGGGCCGCTGGCCTCGTCCGACGGCGGCGGCGGCAAGGTCAACTACGTGATCGGCGACTTCAACCACAACACGCTGGGCACCTACTATCCGTCCGTGGTGCACACGGCGGGCTCGTATTCCACTTACGTGCAGTGGTCCGGGGACAGCAACGCCCTGACCGTGAACGCCGCGGCGGTCACGGGAACGCTGTGGCCGAACGACGTCCTGCGGGTCTGGGACGTGTACCTCGTCTCCGGCACCACGTACTCATTTGTCTACTACGGCGGCGGCAACGTCCAGCTGTTCGGCAACGCGCTCGGCGGAACCTACTGGGCCGGCCGCAGCGCGGCCCTGGTCGACACGCCCAACAGCTTCACGTTCACGGCGACCTTCACCGGCTGGTACGGCGTCGTGGTCACGAATGACTCCGGATACGGCAGCCTCTATACGCTCGCCGTGACCTCCAACGGCTGCGGCGCCCCGCCGCTGCTGGGATCCTCCTCGGCCATCGCGTCGATCGCGGCCAGCGCGCCGAACCAGACCGTCGCGGCGGGCTTCTTCGCATGGGGCTGGACCGGGTTCGCGACGCGGGGCAACGGCGGCACCGACTGGGACCTGACCCTGTACGGCCTGCCCACGGGCGGGTCGCCGCCGAACTGCCTCACGCAGTCGCTCAGTTCCTCCACGTCCGGCGGCGGCCTGGTCGACGTGGCGGTGGCCGACTGTGACCCCGGCGCCTCGCCCAACGGCTGGTACTTCGCGAACGCCTATCCCTTCTCGGGCACCTCCGGCAGGGTCGGGTACATGGGCTCGGGCGCCATCCAGGTCAACTTCGCCCCGACCACGGGCTCCTTCGCGACGACCGACCTCGCCAAGATGTACACGGTGGAGCTGCTCAGCGGCCACACGTACCAGCTGGGCTTCTCGGCGCCCGCAGGGATGACGCTGCTCCTGTTCGCGAATCCCGCCGGCACCGCCTACTACACGGGGCGCGCCGGCGCGGTGCTCAGCACGACCGCGAACACGACGTACACGCCCTCGGTGAGCGGGAACTACGGCGTCGCGGTCGTCAACGACGGCTCGGTCGCCGGCAGCTACTCGATCTCCTTCGGCGACTGCTCGCTCGTCACCTCGCTCACGGCCGGCGTCACGTCGAACACCTGGTATGCCACGAACACCTACTGGGCGTTCGAGCAGAACTTCGACTTCTGGACGGCGGTGGGCGTGAACGGCCCGAACAACGACTGGGACATCTTCGTCGATGCCGACAGCGCCTCGACGTGGCCCAACTGCACGAGCTCGGTGCTCGCCTCGAGCGTGTACTCGCCGCCCAAGCAGGACTTCGTCGTGGGCGACTTCAACCACAACGCGCCCGGGCGGTACTACTCCCGCGTGCACCTGTTCAACGCCGCCACCGCGGACACCGGCGCGGTGGAGTGGACCGCGCTCAACCCGATCCTGGTCCCGAACGACAACAACGCGACGACGCGCTTCACCGGGCCCCAGGATTGGCTCCAGTGCTGGGACGTCTACCTGGTCGCCGGGCAGCAGTACGAGTTCGCGATCGCGCACGGTGGCGGCGCCGACCTCAAGGTCGCGGTGTTCCGCAACGGCGCGGGCGGCACGTACTGGGCCGGCCGGAGCGCGGAGGAGTTCGAGACGACCACCTCGCAGGCGTACACCGCCGTGACGTCGGGCTACTACGGCGTCGTCGTGGTCAACGACAACCTCGGCTCGGACGTCTACACGCTGTCGGTGGCGACGTGCAACCCGATCATCGCGCTGCCCGCGGGGCCGGCCTACACGATCACGAACGACCCGGTCGCCTACACCTCGTTCGCCGAGAACTCGGCCTTCTGGACCCCGGTCGCCGTGCGCGCCGTCGGGACCGGCGAGGACTACGACCTGGGCGTGTTCGGCTCCGGCACCGGCGGCGGGATCGGCACCTGCTTCAGCAACCAGCTCGGCGCCTCGTACGCCGGCGCCGGCACGACCGATTTCGTCGTGGGCGACTTCAACTACAACCCGTTCGGCACCTACTACGCGAGGGGCGACCGGTTCGCCGGCGTCTACGGGGCCGAGATGCAGTACTGGCCCGGGAACCAGGTGCTGTTCGCCAACGCGGCGCTGACGGTCGTGTCCGCGGGACCGACGTTCCTGGTCGAGTCCTGGGACGCCAACCTCATCGCCGGGCAGACGTACACGGTCTTCTTCTCGCACGACCCGGGGCTGGACGCGAAGGTGGACGTCTTCAAGCCCACGGGCGGAGTGCAGTGGGCTTCGCGCGCCTCCGCGATGCTCGAGGGCCAGTACTCCGTGTCGTTCACGGCGCCGGTCTCGGGCTGGTACGGCGTGGTCGTGGTGAACGACGGCGGCCAGGGCTACTTCAACGTCGCCCTCCGCACCGGCAACGTGGGCGTGGACGACGGCGCGACGCGCCCGGTGGCCGACGTGCTGGGCGGCATCTCCCCCAACCCGGCGCGGGGCGAGCTGCACGTCGACTTCGCGCTGCGGGACGGAGGCGAGCCCAGCTTCGAGGTCATCGACCTCGCGGGCCGTCGCGTCGCCTCGCTCACGACCGGCGGGCGCAGCGCCGGGCAGTGGTCGATCGCGTGGCACCCGCAGGACGAGACCGGCAAGCCGCTGGCGCCGGGCGTCTACTTCCTGCGCATGCGGCTCGGCGAGCGCATCGTCGGCACGCGGAGGTGCACGCTGCTGCAGTGACGCCCTCGCGTCGAACGCACGGGCCGGTTCGCGATCCGCGGGCCGGCCCGTCGCATTCGCCGGCTCCCCGCGGGAGAATCGGGTGGCCGGCCGCCCGATGGCGCGGGAGTAGCGTCAATGCCGTCAGCCGTCTCGCGGAACCCGCGGAATCCCCGATCCGCGCATCCCGTGCGTGACGTCCGTCCCACGAGACGTCCCCCGCCGACGCTGTAACGACGGTGCTCCGTGTCCGCGGCGGCCAGGTCGCGCCCGTCGACGACGCGAACACGCGCCCCGCGATGCCCGTCCCCCGGTTCCTTCCGACGCAGCCCAACCGAAAGGACCGCTCCCATGAAACGGTTGACACTCGCGCTCACCGTGGCCGCCGTCGTCATCGCCTGCCCCGCCCTCGCCCAGACGACGCTGCACTACACCACCCTTCCGGGCGGGACCGAGCGCGTCGGCTCGGGTCCCGGCCCGTCCGCCGCGTGCCCCTCGATCATCCGTTACGACGACGGCACGGATGACACGCCGTATTCGAGTCCTGCTCTCGGCTGGTGGGACGCCACCCAGCACCAGTACCTCTTCGTTCGCTTCGCCGGGCCCTCGACCCAGATGGTCGAAGTGCGGGGCGCGGGCTGGTTCTCCGACTTCTGGATCCAGCCGGGGCTGGTCGACGTGACCGCGGAGGAGGTCGGCAATCCCGGCAACTCGGTCACGGTGTCGACCTTCGTGTCCGGCGCGGGGAACTGGGAGGTCGAGTTCCCGAACTCGATCATCGTGCCCCCGCTCCGCGAGTTCTACATCAAGCTGTGCCCGCGTCCGGGAGTCGACGGCGTGGTCGGTGACGATCATGCCAATGCGCACAGGCGTTCCATGTCGAGCCTGACCGACTGCGCGGCGCACTACACCTGGGCCGATACGGACTTCATGATCTGGGCGTGCGCGGTGCAGTACGTCCCGACGTTCGTGCGCACCGGCACGTGGGGCAGCCTGAAGAGCATCTATCGCTGAGGAGCGTGCGCTCCGCAGATCAACGTTCCCCCGGTTCCCTCAGGCGCTGCACAAGCGAAAGGGCCCCTCTCATGAACCGGTTGACACTCGCGCTCACCGTGGCCGCCGTCATCGTCGCCTGCCCCGCCCTCGCCCAGACGACGCTCCACTACAGCCCCCTTCCCAGCGGCACGGAGCGCATCGGCTCGGGTCCCGGCCCGTCCGCCGCGTGCCCTTCGATCATCCGCTACGACGATGGCACGGACGACACGCCGACGCAGAGCCCCACGCTCGGCTGGTGGGACGCCACGCAGCACCAGTACCTCTTCGTTCGCTTCGCCGGGCCCTCGACCCAGATGGTCGAAGTGCGGGGCGCGGGTTGGTTCTCCGACTTCTGGGTCTGGCCGGGAATGGTCGATGTGACCGCGGAGGAGGTCGGCAATCCCGGCAACTCGGTCACGGTGTCGACCTTCGTGTACGGCGCGGGCAACTGGGAGGTCGAGTTCCCGAACCCGATCATCGTGCCCCCGCTCCGGGAGTTCTACATCAAGCTGTGTACCGGTCCGGGAGTGTGGGGCGTGGTCGGTGACGATCATGACAATGCTCGCCTCCGGTCCGGCTCGAGCCTGACCGATTGCGCGGCGCATTACACCTGGGGTGATACGAATCTCATGATCTGGTCGTGCGCGGTCCAGTACGTCCCGACGTTCGTGCGCGCCGGCACGTGGGGCAGCCTGAAGAGCATCTATCGTTGAGTGATGTGCACGAGGCGCCGGGCTCGCGTGGCCCGGCGCCTCGTCATGCTCTCCGGTGACGCTCGCGCATCGCGCACGATGCGTGCGCATCGCGCCCGCGCCGAGCACACGGCGCCGCGGCGCGCGCAACCGGCTCGCGGCACCCCGCTCCCCCGCGGGAGGTCGCACGACCGGCTCCCAACCGGCGTTGCGGCAACGGATGTCCGAGCGCCAAGACGATGTCATCGCGCGCGCCGCTTGCGCGTCGCCCGCGAGGCGTACGCTGCCGGCGGCACCTCGGTGTGGGCCCCGTCGTTTGCTGACACACCCGAACACCTCGGCCCCCCTCTGCAGCGGCCGCGCGGCGCGAATCCTCTCGCGGTGCCACCTGGAACCAGCGGTGGGCTGGCGGAGGCAGCAGAGCGTCTCCGCACGTTCGCTCGCTCCGCGGCATGACGCCTCGCCGGAGCGCCGCACCCGGCACGTTTCACGCCGCCGCACTCGGAGCTGGCAGCACCACGCCTCCCCACCATTGGCGCACTGGTCTTCGTCGGGTGCAGGCCCGACGCCAACGGCCCGGGACTCGGCCGGGGGCCGATGAATCCGGGCAGCGGAGGTGTGTAATGTCACTCAGCCGCTCGAACATTTCTGTCCGGGGTCCATGCACGCTGCTTCGCCGGCTCGTTTTCGTCGCCCTGCTCGCGTCGGCCTGCGGCGTGTCACTCGCATGGGCGCAGGCCGGACCGCCTCGCGTCGACGATCCCCCGGGCACGCCCGGCACCGGCGGGTTGACGCTGTGGGAGAACATGCAGATCTCGCTCCTGCCCGCGGGGTCGTCGCTCGGCACGCTCTGGGCCTCGAGCCCGACCGATCTGTACGTGTGGGCCACGCCGGCCACGGGCACCGCGATGACGCTGGGCGACTTCCTGCCGCGCAGCTGGCTGCTCCACTACGACGGTGCGTCGTGGAGCGTCGTCCTCGACCTCACGGCCGAGCTCGGCGCATCGGTCTACGGCACGTGCAAGAATGACGTCTTCGCATCGGCGTCGACGATCGACGGCGCGGTGAAGATGTACCACTACAATGGCGCCGGCTGGTCGTTCCAGACCCTGCCCGCGGGCACCGTGGCGCCGGCGGGAGCCATCGCCGGCGGTCCCGGCAACATCTACTTCCGCGCCGGCTACGACATCCTCCGCTGGGACGGCGTCCGGTGGCTGCACGTCGTCCGGTCCGACGGCAACCTCGTGAAGGGCCTGAGCTACATCGCCTCGAACGAGGTGTATGCGAGCTGCTGCACCGGGCACTGCCACTACGACGGCGTCGGCTGGAACCACGACAACTGTGGCGCGTTCCTCGACGTCGGCGAGGCATGGGGAATGCGCGGGTACGGGCTGAGCGCCACGACCACGCCGTCGATGAACCCCTCGACGCTGACCATGTACGCGGTCGGCTGCAGCCCGGTGACCGAGGGGTTCGCGGTGTGGCAGTTCGTCGAGGGCTCCCCCGGCTCGAAGCACGGCACGTGGGTCGACGTGCAGCTCGGCATGCGCACGGACGGCGCGCAGCTGGCGGGTGCGGCCCCTCCGCGCATTCCCGAGGATCCTCCCGGAGGGCCGGGTGGCGGCACGCCGGTCGTGCCGGGTACGGGCGTCGCGGTGTGGGGCTCGTCCGCGCAGGATGTCTACGTGGCGGGCACGCAGAGCGGCACCGGCCTGCTCTATCACTTCGATGGCCTGTCCTGGACCGCGCTCGCCCCGATCCCCAGCATGCCGCTGGTCGCGGACATCTGGGGCACGGGCCCGGGTGAGGTGTGGGTGAGCTTCACGAACGGCCGCCTGCTGCATTACGCGGGCGGCGCGTCGAACCCGAATCCCGAGGCTGCCGGCTCGGGTGCGCCGAGCGTCTCGCCGGGCGCGATGTCGCCGATCGCGGGGGGCGGGCTGCCCACCGTGCTCGCGGCGCGCGTCGTCGGCGGCGGCCACGGGTTCGTGACGCTCGAGTACGCGGTGCCGAAGGCGGGTGAGGTGTCGATCGCGGCCTTCGACATCGCGGGGCGTCACCTCGCGACCATCGAGCGCACGTGGCGGGATCCCGGCACCTACCGTGTGAACTGGAGCACGACCGGGCTCGCGCGTGGCATGTACTTCTACCAGGTGCGGGCCGGCGACGCGGCGCTCGCGCGGCGGGTGGCGGTCCTCGACTGACCCTCCC
>JBAIWU010000664.1:0-11349 GCA_037917155.1 Candidatus Eiseniibacteriota bacterium | reverse complement strand
CCGGCCCGCGGGGGCCGCGCGGGCGCCGCGGCGCCGGGGCGGCGCGAGCGCCCAACGGATCGTTGCCGCGCGCGCGCCGCGTGTGCTACCTGTTGCGCAGTCGAACACCGCTGAGGGACCGGCGCGGGCCCTCGAGTGCCGAGGAGGCGCCCGGGGAGCGCCGCGCGGCTTCGGCGACCCAAGGACGGCTCCCGGGCGCACCGACGTCTTGAACCGACCGGCCGACCCCGAATCCGCTCCGCGCGAGCTGCCGCTGCCGGCGCTCGTGCTGGACACGCTGGAGCAGGGCGTGGTCGCGCTCGACCGCGAGCGCCGCGTCGTCTACGCGAACCGGCGCATCGAGGAGCTGCTCAGCGTCGAGGCCGGCACGCTGCTGGGCCTGGCCGGCGGGCGCGTGTTCCCCGGCGCCGACGCGCGCTGGCTCAAGGGGGCGGCGCGCGAGACCCGCGACTTCCGGATCGAGACCGAGGGGCGCGAGCTGACGCACAAGGCCGAGTCGCTGCCCATGCGCGACGAGGACGGCGAGTTCACCGGTTCCGTCGTGCTCGCCGACGCCATCTCCGAGACCGAGGACGGCGAGTTCCAGAAGAAGATCGACCGGCTGGTGTCGCTGGGCGAGCTGTCGGCCTACGTCGCGCACGAGATCCGCAACCCGCTGACCGGCATCCGCACCACGGTCCAGTTCGTCGCGTCCAAGTTCAAGCCGCGCGACCCGCGCCGTGAGGACCTCGACGACGTGATCAAGGAGCTGGACCGGATCGAGCAGATCATCACCGGCCTGCTGCTCTTCGCGCGCCCGCCGCAGCCGCGGCCGCGGCCCTGCGACCTGCACTCGGTGCTCGAGCGCACGCTCGACCTGATGCAGGCCCAGCTCGGGGACTCGCAGGTGACCATCACGCGCGAGCTCGCGGAGGACCTGCCGCTCGTGTACGCGGACCCCGACCTCATGCTGCAGGTGTTCCTCAACCTGTGCCTGAACGCCGTCCAGGCCATGCCGCAGGGCGGCGAGCTGACGATCACGACCGGCGTGCGCCGGTACCGGACGCGCCGCTCGCTCGTGGACGTGTCCATCTCGGACACCGGCGTGGGCATCCCGCGCGACCTGATGGAGAAGATCTTCGATCCGTTCTTCACGACACGGTCCATGGGCACGGGGCTGGGGCTGCCCATCTCGGTGCAGATCGTGCGCGAGGCGGGCGGGCTGGTCACGGCGAAGAACAACACCGGCGGGGGCGCGACCCTTCGCGTCTCCCTGCCGCTGCCGGCCGAGCCGCCCGGCAAGCCGGAGGAGTGACGCCGTGAAGGTGACCGTCCTCGTCGTCGACGACGAGCTGCTCATCCGCAAGTCGCTGGGCAAGGTGTTGCGGGCGAGGGGCTACAACGTGGAGGTGGCCAGCACCGGCGCCGAGGGGCTCGAGAAGGCGGGGGCGCTGCGGCCCCAGGTCATGATCCTCGACATGCGCCTGCCCGACTCGGACGGCCTCACGGTGCTGCGGCAGGCGCGGCAGCTCGACCCGCTGCTGCAGGTCATCATCATCACGGCGTTCGGCGACGTGCAGGCGGCCGTGGACGCGATGAAGCTCGGCGCGTGCGACTTCGTGCGCAAGCCCTACGAGATGGAGGACATCGTGCTGGCCGTGGAGTCCGCGGCGCGCACGTTCCGCCAGGCCACCGAGCTCGACCTCTACCGTCGCCGCGCGTGGCAGCACTACTCCGGCGAGGAGATCATCGGCCAGTCCGCGGCCATGCGCGAGGTCCGGGCGCTGATCGACAAGGTCGTTCGCAGCCAGGCGACGTCGGTGCTCATCACGGGCGAGAGCGGTACCGGCAAGGAATTGGTCGCCCGCGCGATCCACTATCGCAGCGACCGGGCGCAGGCGCCGCTTATGGAGGTGAACTGCTCCTCCTTCCAGGAGGGCCTGCTCGAGAACGAGCTCTTCGGGCACGAGAAGGGCGCCTTCACCGACGCGACCGACACCAAGAAGGGCCTCGTCGAGCTGTGCGACGGCGGCACGCTGTTCCTGGACGAGGTCGCCGACATGCCGCTGCCCACGCAGGCCAAGCTGCTGCGCTTCATCGACCACCGCAACTTCAAGCGGGTCGGCGGCGCCGTGGACATCTCGGTCGACATTCGCATCGTCGCGGCCACGAACAAGAGCGTCGAGGAGGAGGTCCGGCTGGGGCGCTTCCGCTCCGATCTCTACTTCCGGCTCAAGGTGGTCTCGATCGTGCTGCCGCCGCTGCGCGAGCGCGGCGACGACGTGCTCATGCTGGCGCGGCACTTCATGCGCGAGTTCTCGCGCAAGTTCCAGAAGGGCTTCCAGGACTTCACGCCCGCCGCCGCGGCCGCGATGACGGCCTACCCGTGGCCGGGCAACGTGCGCGAGCTGCGCAACCTCGTCGAGCGCGTCGTGCTGCTCGAGGAAGGCGACCACATCGACGCCGAGCACCTGCCGCCCGAGATGCTCGGCCGCCGCACCGCGCCCGCGCCCGCGGCCGCGGCCGCGGTGCGCGACGCGCTGAGCCCCCCGACGCTCGCGCAGATCGAGGCGGACCACATCAACGACGTCCTGCGGCTCACGTCGGGCAACAAGAGCCGCGCGGCGCGCATCCTCGGCATCTCGCGCCAGGGACTCATCGAGAAGCTGCGCCGCCTGCGGGTCGAGGAGTCGTCCGGTCGTCAAGTATTTTGACACCTACCACGAACTGGACACCGACCGCTAACTGGTTGCCAAATCATACCATTACGCAGGTCATACGCTCTAAGGCGCTAGATAGTTGACAGTTAGGGCGCTTCTCCACAGCCTCCTACGGCCTGCCAGCCAGCCCGTGCCCAGCCAATGTGTACATACAACGCATTTTATTGCAGCATGTTATGTGGCTGATCCTGATCGGTTGATGCCTCTTGGCACAAACCCTGCTGGGCTTGGTGCGTGAGGCACGCGGCAGAAACCACGCGGTGATGCGGTGTGCCACGACCTTCGGTAGTCCAAGCGCACCACCAAGCAGTACGCCCGAGGAGGTGATCCCGAATGGCTGCCAAGAAGAAGGCTGCGAAGAAGAAGGCCACGAAGAAGAAGGCTGCGAAGAAGAAGAAGTAAGCGGAATTCTGGACCTGGCACGTCCTGAGGGGTGGGTCGACGCTCGTTCGTCGGCCGCCCCTCATCGCTTTGGCGTCTGGTAGGGTCTGCGTCTCGCGCACCGGCCGAACCCGCACCTTCATCCCCGAGACCCGCCACGACCCCGACCGCACCGCAGCTCATCCGCATCCGCGGCGCCCGCCAGCACAACCTGCGGAACATCGACGTCGACTTCCCGCGCGGCACGCTCTCGGTCATCACCGGCGTGTCGGGCTCCGGCAAGTCCTCGCTGGCGTTCGACACGCTCTACGCGGAGGGCCAGCGCCGCTTCGTGGAGTCGGTCTCGACGTACGCGAAGCAGTTCCTCGACCGGCTGCCGCGTCCGGACGTCGACTCGATCACCGGCCTGACGCCCGCGGTCGCGATCCAGCAGGTGGCGCCGGCGCGCAGCGCGCGATCGACCGTGGCCACGGCGACCGAGGTCCACGACTACCTGCGCCTGCTCTACGCGCGGCTCGGCACGGTCCACTGCGGTGCCTGCGGCCGGCCCATCCGGGCGGACTCGCCGCGCTCGATCGCCACCGAGGCCGCCGCGTGGCCGCCGGACGCGCGCGTGCTCGTGCTGGCGCCGCTCGCGGTCTCGGCGCGGCTCGCGTGGGCCGAGCAGGCGGGGCACCTGCAGAAGGCGGGCTACACGCGCATCCGCCTCGGCGGCGAGGTCGTGCCGCTTGATCCGCTGCCGAAGCTGGGCCGCGCGGCGCACTCGGTCGACCTCGTCATCGACCGCTTCCGCTGGGACCCGGCCGACGCGCAGCGGCTGGTCGAGGCGTGCGAGCAGGCGTTCCGCCGCGGCGAGGGCCGGCTCTCGATCGCGCTCGACGACGCCGAGCCGCTGCGGCGCAGCGAGCGCTGGGAGTGCGCGGCCTGCGGCGAGGCGGCGCTCGCGCCCGAGCCGGCGCTGTTCTCGTTCAACAGCCCGCTCGGCGTCTGCCCGGTCTGCCGCGGCTTCGGCGACGTGCTCACGTTCGCGCCCGAGCGCATCGTGCCCGACGAGGGCCGGACGCTGCGCGAGGGCGCGATCGACCCGTGGGCGCGGTCGTGGCGCTCGGTCGCGTGGCCGCGGCTGCAGAAGCTCGCGGCCGAGCGCGGGGTGCCGCTCGACACGCCGTGGCGCGAGATGTCCCCGGAGCACCGGCGGCTGCTCCTGGAGGGCGACCGGGGCTTTCGCGGCGCGGTGCCGTTCCTCGAGCGGCTGCAGCAGAAGTCGTACAAGGCGGGCAACCGCTTCGTCGTCAAGCGCTACCAGGTGCCGCGCCCGTGCGCGGGCTGCGGGGGCGCCCGGCTGCGGCCCGAGGCGCTTCGCGTGCGCCTGGGCGGTCGCTCGATCGCCCAGACCTGCGCGCTCACCGTGGCCGACGCGGTCGCGTTCCTCGAGGGCCTCGCGCTCTCGGAGCGCGAGCGCACGATCGCCGGCGCGGCGCTCGCGGAGCTGGAGGCGCGCCTGGGCTTCCTGCGCCGCGTCGACCTCGGCTACCTCACGCTCGACCGGCTGACGCGCACGCTCTCGGGCGGCGAGGCGCAGCGGATCGAGCTCGCGAACGCGCTCGGCGCGAACCTCGCCGACACGCTCTACGTGCTCGACGAGCCGACGGTGGGACTGCACCCGCGCGACACCGAGCGCCTGATCGGCATCCTCGAGGAGCTCGCCGGCCGCGGCAACACGCTGGTCGTGGTCGAGCACGAGCCCATGGTCATCCGCGCCGCCCGGCATCTCGTCGACCTCGGGCCCGGCGCCGGCGAGCGGGGTGGGCAGCTGCTCTACGCCGGCCCGGCGGCGGGCGCCACGGCCGAGGCGGGCTCGCTCACCGCGCCGTGGCTGGCCGGGGAGAAGCGCGTGCAGCGGACCCGCACGGCGGGCGCGCCGAGGGCGTTCGTCCGGATCGAGGGCGCGACCGAGCACAACCTCCGGGACATCACCGTGCGCCTGCCCGTGGGGCGGCTGAGCGCGGTGACCGGCGTTTCGGGCTCGGGCAAGAGCACGCTGGTCGAGGAGATCCTGTACCGCGGGGCGCGCCGCGCGCTGGAGGGAATCGAGGAGGAGCCCGTGGGCGCCCACCGCGCGCTGCGCGGGATCGAGACGTTCCGGCGCGTCGCGCTCGTCGACCAGACGCCCATCGGCCGCACGCCGCGCTCGTGCCCCGTGACGTACATGGGCGGCTACGCGGCGCTGCGCGAGGTCTACGCCCGCCAGCCCGCCGCGCTCGCGCGCGGCTGGAAGGACGGCGCGTTCTCGTTCAACACCCCCGGCGGGCGCTGCGACCACTGCGAGGGCGCGGGCTGGGTGGACGTCGAGATGTACTTCCTCGCCGACGTCTCGGTGCCGTGCGAGGTCTGCGGCGGCGACCGCTTCAAGCGCGAGCTGCTCGAGGTGCGCTACCGCGGCAAGCACATCAAGGACGCGCTCGACATGACCGTCGACGAGGCGTTCGAGCACTTCGCCAGCGAGCCGAAGTTCACGCGCTCGCTGCACCTGCTCAAGCGCGTCGGCCTGGGCTACCTGCGGCTGGGCCAGCCGGCGAGCCAGCTCTCGGGCGGCGAGGCGCAGCGCCTCAAGGTGGCGCGCGAGCTCTCCGAGCGCGGCGCCGGGCCCACGCTCTACGTGCTCGACGAGCCCACCGTGGGCCTGCACTGGGTCGACGTGCAGCGCCTGCTCGAGACGCTCGACGACCTCGTCGCGCGCGGCGACACGGTCGTGCTCGTGGAGCACACCCTCGAGGTGATCCGGAACTGCGACTGGCTCGTGGACCTGGGCCCCGACGGCGGCGAGGCGGGCGGGCGGCTGCTCGCCGAGGGGCCGCCCGAGGCGATCGCCGCGTGCGAGGGCTCGCACACCGGCCGCTGGCTGCGCGAGGCGATGGCGGTGCCGGCGCGCGCCTGACCGTCCGCGCGCCCGGCCGCCGTGGCGGCCCGCGGTCCGGCGCGGATCGCCGCGCCGGTCGCGGTCGCGGCGCGTTGGACACGTGCGGGGGAGGCGACCACAATCCGGCCATGGGTTCGGCCGTCCCTTCCGACGTCGAGCGGCTCGACGATTTCCGCTGGCGGCTGCCGCGGGTGGGAGGGATGCGCGTCCCGGGCGTCATCTTCGCCGACCGGGCGATGCTCGAGACCATCTTCACCGACCGCACGCCGGAGCAGGTGCGGAATGCCGCGCACCTGCCCGGCATCCTGGACGCCTCGATCGCGATGCCCGACGCGCACTGGGGCTACGGGCTGCCCGTGGGCGGCGTAGTCGCCACCGAGCCCGGGGAGGGCGTCGTCTCGCCGGGCGCGGTCGGCTACGACATCGGCTGCGGCGTGCGGCTGCTCGCGAGCGCGCTCGTGAAGCCGGACGTGCTGCCGCGCGTCGAGGCCCTGGCGGACCGGCTGTTCGCGAACGTGCCCTGCGGCGTGGGCAGCCACGGCGCGGTGCGCGTGGGCGAGGGCGAGCTCGACCGCGTGCTGCGCGAGGGCGCGTGCTGGGCGGTCGGGCGCGGGCACGGCGGCGGCAGCGACCTCGAGCACTGCGAGGAGGGCGGCGTGCTCGCCGACGCCGATCCGCACGCGGTCTCGCCCGAGGCCAAGGCGCGCGGCCGGGGCCAGCTCGGCACGCTCGGCTCGGGCAACCACTTCCTCGAGGTGCAGGAGGTCGAGGAGGTCTACGACGAGCGGGTCGCGCAGGCGTTCGGCCTCGCTCCGGGGCGCGTGACCGTGATGATCCACTGCGGCTCGCGGGGACTGGGCCACCAGGTCTGCACGGACCACGTGCGCGACGTGGCGCGCAAGCTGGGCGGCTGGGGCATCGCGCTGCCGGACCGCCAGCTCGCGTGCGCGCCGATCCGCTCGCCCGAGGGCGAGCGCTACCTCGCCGCCATGCGTGCCGCGGCGAACTTCGCGTGGGCGAACCGGCAGTGCATCGCGCACGGCGTGCGCCGCGCGTTCGAGGACGTGCTCGGCGCGCACGCGCGGCTGTCGCTGGTCTACGACGTCGCGCACAACATCGCCAAGTTCGAGACGCACGTGCTCGAGAACGGCCGCCGCACGTCCTGCCTCGTGCACCGCAAGGGCGCGACGCGGGCGTTCCCGGCCGGGCACCCGGCCGTGCCCGACGCCTACCGCGGCGTCGGCCAGCCCGTGCTCGTCCCCGGCGACATGGGCCGCTACTCCTACGTGCTCGTGGGCCGCCCCGGCGCGATGGCGCACGCGTTCGGCTCCTCGTGCCACGGCGCCGGCCGCCGCATGAGCCGCACGCAGGCCGTGCGCGAGACCCGCGGGCGCGACCTCGTGGCCGAGCTGGCCACCGTGGGTGTCGCGGTGCGCTACGAGGGCCGCGACACGCTGCGCGAGGAGACGCCCGAGGCCTACAAGGACGTCGCCGACGTCGTGCGCGTCGTCGCCGGCGCCGACCTCGCCGCGCCGGTCGCGCGGCTGCGGCCCTTCCTGGTCGTGAAGGGCTAGGGGCGGCGCGGTCGCGCTCGGTCGCCCGGGCGCCGCGTCCGGCCGGCGCGCGTGCGACGGGCCGTCCGCCCGTGCTAGCGTGCCGCGACTTCGTGCCGCCCGCATCCGTCCATGGCCGCCCTCCATGGAGGCCCAGAGCCCATGCGTCCGCCCGCGCACCGTTCGTGGTCCGCCGTCCTGCTGCTCGCCGCCCTCGCCGCCGCGCCGGCGTCCGCCGGCCCGCGCCCGCCCGATCCGCTCGACGCGGCGCAGGCGCGGCTCGCGCTCGAGCGCCTGCGAGTGACGGGCAGCGTGCTCTACGTCGCGGCCCACCCCGACGACGAGAACACCGCGATGCTCGCGTGGCTCGTGGCCGAGCGGAAGGTGCGCGCGGGGTACCTCTCGATGACCCGCGGCGACGGCGGGCAGAACCTGATCGGCGACGAGCTGGGGCCCGAGCTGGGCGTGATCCGCACGCAGGAGCTGCTCGCGGCGCGGCGCGTCGACGGGGCCGAGCAGTTCTTCACGCGCGCGCTCGACTTCGGCTTCACCAAGAACCCGGAGGAGACGTTCGCGTTCTGGGGCCGGGACTCGATCCTCTCGGACGTGGTGCGCGTCATCCGCCGCTTCCAGCCGGACGTCATCGTGACGCGTTTCCCGACCGACGGCAGCGGCGGCCACGGCCACCACACCGCGAGCGCGATCCTCGCCGAGGACGCGTTCCGCGTCGCCGCCGACCCGAAGGCGTTCCCCGGCTGCGGCCCGGCGTGGGCGGCGCGGCGCATCCTCTGGAACGCGTTCCCGGGCCGCGGCGGCCGGCCCGACTCGACGTGGCTGCGCGTCGACGTGGGGGGCTACAACGCGCTGCTCGGGCGCTCGTACGGCGAGATCGCCGCGCTGAGCCGCAGCAACCACAAGAGCCAGGGCTTCGGCGTCGCCGAGCGCCACGACGGCCTGCCCAACCTGCTCGCGCTGCGCGGCGGCGAGCCCGCGGCGCACGACCTGCTCGACGGCGTCGACCTCTCGTGGGGGCGCTTCCCGGGCGGGGCGCGCGTCGACTCGCTGCTCGCGCTCGCCGGGCGCGAGTTCGACCCGGCCGCGCCGCAGGCGCTGCTGCCGCGGCTCGCCGAGGTGCGTCAGGCGATGCGGGCGGTCGCCGCGGCGCGCCCGGGGCAGGCGATCGTGCGCGAGCGGCTCGAGGAGCTCGAGGGCCTCGTGCGCTCGTGCTCGGGGGCGTGGGTCGAGGCGGTGGCGCTGCGGCCCACGGTGACGCCGGGCGAGACGCTCGCCGTCGCCGTGTCGATCGTCGACCGGCTGGGGACGGGGCTCGCGGTCGAGTCGATCGCGGTGGGCGACGTGCGCGACCCGGGCGCGGCGGGCCGCGCGGTGCGCGGCACGCTCGCCGACACGCTGCGCGTGCCGTTCCCCGCGGGCGCGCCGGCGTCGCAGCCGTACTGGCTGCGCACGCCGCCCGCGCCGGGCCGTTACGTCGTGGCGGATCCCGCCGACATCGGCCGGCCCGAGAACCGGCCGGTGCTCCCGGCGCGGCTGGGGCTCGTCACCGCGGCCGGCACGCGTTTCGACGTCGAGCTGCCCGTCGCGTACCGCTGGGCCGACCCCGTGCAGGGCGAGCGCTGGCGGTCGTTCGAGGTCGCGCCGCCGGCGACGATGGCGTTCGACCACGTCACGTACGTCTTTCCCGACGCCTCGCCGCGCGAGGTGAACGTCACCGTGACCGCGCAGCGCGCGCGGGTCGCCGGCCGGCTGCGGCTCTCGCTGCCCCCCGGCTGGCGCGCCGCGCCGCCCGTGGCCGACGTCGCGCTCGCGAGGGGCGGCGACGAGCAGCGCGTGCGCTTCACGGTCACGCCCGGCGCGGGCCCCGCCGCGGCCGCGATGGAGGCCGAGGTCACCGTGGACGGCCGCGCGTGGGCGCAGCGGCTGGCGCGCATCGACCACCCGCACATCCCGGTGCAGACGCTGTTCCCGCCCGCGACCGCGCGGCTCGTGCGCGCGGACATCCGCCACGCGGGCGCGCGCGTCGCGTACATCGCGGGTTCGGGCGACGCCATCCCGGACGCGCTGCACCAGCTCGACTACGAGGTGACGCCGCTCACCGACGACGAGATCGAGTCCGGCGACCTGTCGCGCTTCGACGCGATCGTGACCGGCGTGCGCGCCTTCAACGTGCGGCCGCGTCTGCTCGCACTGAAGGGCCGGCTGATGGCCTATGTCGAGCACGGCGGCACGCTGCTCGAGCAGTACAACACGAACGCCGACGGCCCCATGGGCGACCTGGGCCCGTACCCGTTCCAGGTCTCGCGCGACCGCGTCACGGTGGAGGAGGCGCCCGTGCGCACGCTGCTGCCCGCGCACCCGCTGCTCAACGCGCCCAACGCGATCCGCGCGTCCGACTTCGACGGCTGGGTGCAGGAGCGCGGGCTCAACTTCCCGAACCCCTGGGACCCGCGCTACGAGACGCCGCTCTCGTGCAACGACCCCGGCGAGCCGGCGCGCGACGGCGGCCTGCTGTACGCCGCGTACGGCAAGGGCGTCTATGAGTACTGCGCGTATGCGCTGTTCCGGCAGCTGCCCGCCGGCGTGCCGGGGGCGTGGCGGCTGTTCGCGAACCTGCTGAGCGCGCGCGGGCGCGCGGTCGCGCCGTGACGGACGACGGCGGGCCGGCGCCGCGCGGGATGCCGGATCCCGAGGCCCCGCCCGTCCCACTCACGTGGGGCCAGCTCTACGCGATCGTGATCGCGGGGCTCGCGGTCACGATCGCGCTGCTCGCGTGGCTCACGGGGCGCTGGCGGTGAGGCCGCTCGACGTCGCGGTGCTCGTCGCGACGCTGGCCGGGTTCGTCGCGTACGGCCTGTGGCGCAGCCGCGGCACGCGCGACCTGCCCGCGTACCTCGTCGCCGGTCGCCGGCTGCCGTGGCCCGTGATCGCGCTCTCGGTCATGGCGACGCAGGCGAGCGCGGTCACGTTCCTCGCCACGCCGGGCCAGGGTTACGTGGGCGGGCTCTCGTTCGTGCAGTTCTATTTCGGCCTGCCGCTCGCCATGGTCGTGCTATGCGTCACGGCGGTGCCGCTCTACCAACGGCTGCGGGTCAGCACGGCCTACGAGTTCCTCGAGGCGCGCTTCGACGGCAACGTGCGCACGCTGGCCGCGGGGCTGTTCCTGCTGCAGCGCGGGCTCGCAGCCGGCGTGACGCTGTTCGCGCCGGCGCTCGTGCTCTCCGTGATCCTCGGCTGGGACCTGCGCGCCACGTGCCTGCTGCTCGGCCTGCTCGTCGTGGGCGTCACGACGCTGGGCGGCGCGCGCGCGATCGGCCCCACGCACGCGCTCCAGTTCACGGTGATCATGGCGGCGATGGCGATGGCGTTCGCGCTCGCGCTGCGCGCGCTGCCGCCGGGGCTCGGCGCGGGCGGCGCGCTGGCCGTGGCCGGGCACCTCGGCAAGCTCGACGCGGTCGACGTCCACTTCGATCCGCGCGGGCGCTACAACCTCTGGGCGGGCCTGGTGGGCGGGCTGTTCCTGCAACTGTCGTACTTCGGCACCGACCAGTCGCAGGTGGGCCGCTACCTCGCGGCGAAGTCCACCGCCGCGGGCCGCATGGGCCTGCTCTTCAACGGGCTCTTCAAGGTGCCCATGCAGTTCCTCATCCTGCTGCTCGGCGTGCTCGTGTTCGTCGCCTACCAGTTCGCGCCGACGCCGCTCTTCTTCGATCCCTCCAGCGTGGCGCGCGTGCGCACCGGCGCGCACGCGGCCCGGTGGCGGGCGCTCGAGGCCGAGCAT
>JBAIWU010000663.1:0-1871 GCA_037917155.1 Candidatus Eiseniibacteriota bacterium | reverse complement strand
GGAGTAACCATGGGACAGAAGACCCATCCGATCGGCCTGCGCCTCGGGATCGTCAAGACCTGGGACTCGCGCTGGTTCGCCAAGCGCGGCTACGCCGAGATGCTCAAGGAGGACCTGCTCATCAAGCGGTACCTCAAGAAGCGCCTGTTCCAGGCCGGCATCTCGCGGATCACGATCGAGCGCAAGGGCGAGAAGATCACCATCGGCATCAAGACGGCCCGTCCGGGCCTGGTGATCGGGCGCAAGGGCGAGCAGGTCGACAAGCTCTCCGAGGAGATGAAGCAGCTCACCCGCAAGCAGGTGCAGCTGAACATCGAGGAGATCAAGCGCGCCGACCTGGACGCGCAGCTCGTCGCCGAGCACATCGCCAAGCAGCTCGAGCAGCGCGTGTCGTTCCGCCGCGCCATGAAGAAGGCGATCGCCTCCTCCATGCGCGCGGGCGCGCAGGGCATCCGCATCAACTGCACCGGACGCCTCGGCGGTTCGGAGATGGCGCGCTTCGAAACCTATCGTGAAGGCCGGGTTCCCCTCCACACGCTGCGCGCGGACATTGACTTCGCCCGCGCGACCGCCAACACGGCCTACGGGACGTGCGGCGTGAAGGTGTGGATGTTCCACGGCGAAGTGCTGGACAAGGCGGCGGCCGGCGCGGCGTCGGCGGCGAAGTAGGAGACTCCCGACCATGCTGATGCCGAAGCGAGTCAAGTACCGCAAGACGCACCGCGGACGCCGGAACGGCAAGGCCTACCGCGGCTCGAGCATCGCGTTCGGCGAGTTCGGGCTGCAGGCCGCGCAGCCGGCCTGGGTGACGAGCCGCCAGATCGAGGCGGCCCGTGTCGCCATCACGCGCACGATCAAGCGCGGGGGCAAGGTGTGGATCCGGGTGTTCCCGGACAAGCCGGTGACCAAGAAGCCGGCCGAGACGCGAATGGGCAAGGGCAAGGGCGCCCCGGAGTTCTGGGTCGCGGTGATCAAGCCCGGTCGCGTGATGTTCGAGATCGAAGGCATCTCGCGCGAGCTGGCGCGGGAAGCGTTCGCGCTGGGCGCCTCGAAGCTGCCGATCAAGACGAAATTCGTCGAGCGCCACGCGCTGGGAGGAGAGTGAACATGGCCCGTGAGAAGGCGAGCCGCTACCGCGAGATGTCCGCGGACGAGATCCAGACTCGTGTCGCCGAGCTGCGCGAGGAGCTGTTCAATCTCCGCTTCCGCAACACCATGAAGCAGCTCGACAACCCGCTGAAGATCCGCGAGAGCCGTCGTGAAATGGCGCGCCTCCTCACGGTGCTCAAGGAGAAGGAGAGCGCGGCGCGCTGACGCGCCGCGTCCCTGAACGACATGACGACGGAAACGACCGCTCGCAATCGCAGGAAGACGCGCGTGGGCAAGGTGGTGAGCGACCGCATGGACAAGACGGTGGTGGTGTCCATCGAGCGCCTGGTGAAGCACTCGACCTACGGCCGCTACGTCCGCCAGCGCACCAAGTTCAAGGTGCACGACGAGAAGAACGAATGCCGCATCGGGGACACGATCCGCTTCATGGAGACGCGCCCGATCTCGAAGGACAAGCGCTGGCGCTTCGTCGAGTTCGTGGAACGCGCGAAGTAACGCCCTGAGGAGTCAGTCATGATTCAGCTGCGTACCATGGTGACCGTGGCGGACAACTCGGGCGCGAAGCGCGCCCAGTGCATCAAGGTCCTCGGCGGCCACCACAAGCGATACGGCCGGCTCGGCGACATCGTCGTCGTCTCGGTCAAGGACGCCATTCCCGGCGCCGCGGTCAAGAAGGGCGAGGTCGCGAAGGCGGTCGTCGTCCGCGCGGTCAAGGAGATGCGTCGCAAGGACGGCTCCTACATCCGCTTCGACGAGAACGC
>JBAIWU010000662.1:0-2845 GCA_037917155.1 Candidatus Eiseniibacteriota bacterium | reverse complement strand
CTCGCGGCGCTGGACGCCGACGACGCGCGGCTCGCGGGCCTCGTCGCGGCGCTCGACGCGCGTCGCGCGGAGGTGGTCGCGCGGCTCGAGCCCGCCGCGCGCACGCGCGACGAGCGCACGCGCGCCTCGCGCGGCGGGCGCGCCGTGGCCGCGATCGAGAAGGGCGCCTGCGGCGGCTGCTTCCGTGGCCTGCCGCCGCACGCGCTGCAGGAGGCGCGCAGGCGCGACCGGCTGATCGCGTGCGACGGCTGCGGACGGCTCGTCATGCTGCCGCCCGGGGACGCGCCGGGGGCGTGACGGGCATGGAGACGCGGCGCCTGCGCAGCGACCTGCCGTTCCGCCGCATCGCGCTCGTGCTCTCGGGCGGCGGCGCGCTGGGGGCCTACGAGGTGGGCGTGCTCAAGGTGCTCGAGCGCCTCGCGCTCGCGCCGGCGCTCGTCGCGGGCGTCTCGATCGGCGCGGTCAACGCCATCGTGTGGCTCGCGCACGGCCGCCGCACCGAGGCGCTCGAGCGCACGTGGAGGCGCCTGCGCGGCTCGCACATCGGGCTCCACTGGATGACGCTCGCGCTGCGCGCCGCGGGCGCGTTCGGCGCGGCGCTCGCGCTGCTCGAGATCGTGCTCACCCTGATGGGCTCGCGCGAGCTCTCCGGCTCGTACTGGATCTGGAAGAAGTCCAGCGCGCGCGTCGACCTCGTCTCGACGCAGCTCGACATCGGCTCGTGGCTCGTCCTCGCGGCGGCGTGCCTGCTCATCCTGATCCTCGCGCGCCGCATCGAGGGCGTGCTCGCCGGGGGCGCGCCGCTCGCGGACGCCGCGCGCGGCCGGCGCGCGCTCGGCCGCATCCTGCTCGTCGTCGCGGGCGCGCACGCGATCGTGTGGGCGATGGGCTGGCCGTGGCCGCACCGGTTCAGCGCCAGCCTCGTGATCGTGCTGCTGCTCGCCTGGCTGGGCAGCGGCACGGGCGGCCTGGCCCGGCTGCTGCGGCGCATGGGCTTCGGCCTGCTGCCCGAGACGGGCGGCCGCGGCCTGTGGGGCGCGCGCTCGCGGCGGCGACTGATCGAGTCGCTCGTGGCGGAGGGCGACCCGGCGCGGCTCGTGGGCCCGGGCACGGGGCTCGTCATCGGCGCGCTCGCGCTCGACCGCGGGCGCATGGCGTACTTCGTGAGCTGGCCCGGCGCGAGCGAGGCGTTCCGCCGCCGCCTCGACCAGCAGCTCGGCGAGGTCGTGACGTTGCGCGACGCGCGCGACGCGATCTCGGCGGTGGTCGCCTCCTCGGCGATCCCCGGCGTGTTCGAGCCGGAGCGCATCGACGGCCGCGACTTCGTCGACGGCGGTGGCTTCTCGAACCAGCCGCTGCACGTGGCGATCGCGAACGAGGCCGATGCGATCCTCGTCGTGCTCCTGACGCCGAGCCACAGCCCCGCGCCGGCGCCGCCGCCCGCGGACCTCTTCCAGCTGGCGGGCCGGCTGCTCGAGCTGGCGAACTGGCGCGACCTGCAGGCCGAGCTGCGTTCGCTGCCCGAGGGCTGGAGCGTCGAGGGCCAGCCCGCGCGCGTGTGCGTCGTCGAGCCCGACCGCGGGCTGCCCGGCACCGTGCTGGGCTTCGAGCCGGACCAGGCCGCGGCGCTCATCGCGCTCGGCGAGCACGACGCGTGGCGCGCGCTCGAGCGCGCCGGCTGGCTCGAGGACGCGGCCCCGGCCGCAGCGACGCCGGGCGGCGCCTGAGGCACTCCCGGGGCCCCCGCGCTTCAGCGCCGCCGGCCCACGACCAGCGCGGTGGGCGCCTCGAGCGGCACGCGGCGCACGTCGTCGAGCCCCGCGGCGCGCATCCACCCGGCGTAGTCCGCCTCGGTGTAGTTCGTCCCGGCGGTCGTGCCGACGAGCATGTTCACCGCGAAGACCGCGCCGGCCCGCGGCGAGGTGCGGTCCGGGTCGAGCACGAAGTCCTGGACGACGAGCGCCCCGTCCGGGCCCAGCGCCCGCGCGGCGCGGCGGACGAGGCCGGCGTTCTCGTCGGGGCCCAGCATGTGGCAGACGGCCGAGAGGAGGGCGAGATCGTAGCCGGCGCCGTAGTCGCCGGCTCGGAGGTCGCCCTCGCGCACGGCGATGCGGTCCTCGAGCCCGGCCTCGGCGACGTAACGACGCGTGAGCGGCACGATGTCGGCCGTGTCGACGACGTCCACGCGCAGCGACGGCTCGGCGCGTGCGAGCGCGATCGCGTACGCGCCGGAGCCTCCGCCCAGGTCGAGCGCCCTGCGCACGCGGGCGAGGTCGAGCGCGGCGACGACGAGCGGCGCGCGCACGGACGCGTTCATGTGCATCGCGGCGATGAAGTACGCGTCGTCCTCCGGATCCCGCGGGGCGCGCGGCGCGGGCCGGCCGGTGCGCACGACGTCCGAGAGCCCCGACCAGCGGTGCCAGAGCGCGGCGTTGTGCAGCAGCGCCGCGCGCAGGTCGTGCGGCGCGCCGGCGCGCAGGTGGCGGTCCGCGACCGCGCCGTTGCGGAACGTCCCGTCCCGCTTCTCGAGCAGGCCCAGCGAGGCGACGGCGTGCAGCAGGATGTCGGTCCCGCGCCCATCCAGCCCGAGGCGCCGGGCCACTTCGGGCGCCGTCGCGCCGTCGCCGACGGCGCTGAACACGTCGAGCTCGATCGCGCTGAGGAGGATGCGGCTCTCCTGCCACGCGCGCAGGGTCCGCAGGAACTCCTCCGGCAGGCCGGGCGCGGGCGAGGACGAGGACTCCGGTCCCGGCGGCGGACTGGCGGTCATGACATCTCCTTTCGAGGCCGGCGGTGCGGCGCGGCCGCCGCGGCGCACGCATGGACTCTAGCGCGTCGCGCGGCC
>JBAIWU010000661.1:0-3922 GCA_037917155.1 Candidatus Eiseniibacteriota bacterium | reverse complement strand
ACGAGCCCGCGCCGCAGCCAGCCGTCGAACGCGACCGGGCCGGCCGGGTCCGGCACCGCGAAGTGGACGCGCGGCGACGCGAACGAGAGCCGGCCCGCCTCGAGCGAGTCGACGCCCAGCGCCGGCGCGAAGAACCGCGCCGCGAGCGAGTCGCCCTCGCGGCGCACGACGAGCGCGATGGGCGTCGTCGCGTCCCGCCACGCGACGTGGCCCTCCCAGCGGCCGAGCAGCGCGTCCGGCGCCTGGACGTCGCGCGGTCCACAGGAGGCGAGGAGGAGGGCGAGCGCGAGGGCGGCCACGCCGCGCGGGGCCGCGGCCGCACGCGGGCCGCTCACGCGCCGCGGCCCCACCAGCCGTCCACCTTCGCGACCACGTCGGGCGGCGTCGCGACCGGCTGCGGGTAGCCGTCCTTCCACGTCGCGTCGATGCCGAGCGGGCCGCGGCAGGCCACCCACGCGCCGCGCGACTCGACCGCGGCGGGCACGGTGTCGCGCGCGCAGTCGAAGCGCGTGAAGATGCCCCAGAGCAGCAGCTCGTCGTCGTCGAGCGGCACGTCGGGGCTCACCGCGACCACGAGCTTGACCGCGGCGAGCTCGGCCCGGCGCACGAGCGCCTCGACCACGGCGCGGCCGTCGCGCTCGACCTGCACGACGAGCATGCCGCCCCACGCGAGCCGGTGCGCGCGCACGCGCGGCTCGAACGCGCGCGGGTCGGGTGCCGACGCGAGCAGCGGCGAGGGCGCGACGCCGGTGCCGGGCGAGTTCCCCGACGAGCCCACGGGCCGCGCGTGCGACTGGGCGTCGACGATCATCTTGCTGCCCAGGTTCATCACGCCGCTCGTGAAGTCGAGCGTGTCGAGCGGCATCCCCGGCAGCAGCACGAGGTCCTCGGCCGGGTCGAAGTGCCGCGCGATCGCCTCGAACACCGCGCGCCGGTCGCGCGGGTTCACGTCGGCGTCGACGAGCACGATCATCTTGGTGAGCGAGAGCTGCCCGGTGCCCATCAGGCCGAGCGCGGTCTTCCTGCCCTCCTTCGCGAAGCGGTTCTCGACCGCGACGACGAGCAGGTTGTGGAAGCCGGCCTCGAAGTACGCCCACAGGTCCGCGATCTCGGGATGGATCACCCTGAGCACGCCCGTGAACATCTCCTGCACCGCCTCGCCCATGAACTTGTCCTCCTGGGGCGGCTTGCCGACGACGCTCGCCTGGAAGATGGGCGACTCGCGGTGCGTGACCTCCCGCACGTGGAAGACGGGAAACGGCGCGGCGTGCGAGTAGTGGCCGAAGTGGTCGCCGAACGGGCCCTCGGTGCGGCGCTCGCCCGCGGGCACGACGCCCTCGATGACGAAGTCGGCGTCCGCGGGCACGCGCATGCGCAGCGTGCGCGCGGGCGCGAGCCGCGTCGGCGCGCCGCGCAGGAAGCCGGCGAACGCCAGCTCGTCGACGCCCTCGGGCAGCGGGGCGACGCCCGCCAGCAGCGTGGCCGGGTCGGCGCCCACCGCGATCGCCACCTCGAGCGGTGCGCCGCGCGTCTCGGCCTTGTGGAAGTGGAAGCCCCCGCCCTTGCCGATCTGCCAGTGCATGCCCGTCGTCTTCCCGTCGTAGACGTGGATGCGGTAGAGCCCGAGGTTGCGCACGTGCGTGTCGGGATCCTCGGTGAAGACGAGCGGGAACGTGATGAAGCGCCCGCCATCGCCCGGCCAGAGCTGCAGGATCGGCAGCGCGTCGAGGCTGGCGCCCAGCGTGCGCGCCTGCGACGGCCCGTGCCCGATCCGCCTCGGGCGGCTGGCGAGCACGCGGCGGGCACTGCCGCGCAGCGGCCACAGCTCGCCGAGGCCCTTTGGCGGAAGCGCGTGCAGGAGCGCGGAGAGCTCCTCGCCGACGGCGCGCGGCGTGCGGCCGAGCGCCCACTCGATGCGCCGCCTCGCGGCGAGCACGTTGACCGCGAGCGGGAAGCGCGAGCCGCTGACGTTCTCGAACAGCAGCGCCGGCCCCTCGGCCTTCGCCTCGCGGCACGCGATCTCGGTCACCTCGCAGCGCCAGTCGACCTCGCGCGTCACCCGCTTCAGGTCGCCCTTCGCCTCGCAGTGCTCGAGGAACCCGCGCAGCGTGCGAAAGCTCATTCGAGCTCGCTCTCGCGCCACCCGGCCGCGCCCGGCTCGCCCAGCAGCGTGAGCAGCTTGTTCGTGAACCCGCTCACCAGCTCGCCGATCTCGCGCGGGTTGCCGTACCACGGCGGCGAGATGGGCATGATCACGACGCCCTCGCGCGAGAGCTTGAGCATGTTCTCGAGCGCGATCGAGGAGAGCGGCGTCTCGCGCACGCACAGCACGACGCGCATGCGCTCCTTGAGCGCCACGGCCGCGGCGCGCGTGACGAGCGAGTCGGCGATGCCGGCGGCGATCCTGGCGAGCGTGCTCACGGTGCACGGGACCACGACCAGCGCGTCGTAGCGGTTGCTGCCCGAGGCGAACGGGGCCGAGAGGTCGTCGTCGCGCAGGATCTTCTTCACGTGCGGCTCGAGGTCGCGCGGCTGCAGGCCCATCTCGCCCTGCAGCACGTGCCGCGCCCAGTCCGTGAGCACGAGGTACTTCTCGCCGCCGCAGCGCTGCAGGAAGTCGACGCCGTGGATGATCCCGGAGGCGCCGGTCATGCCGATCAGGTAGCGCGCCATCGTCAGAAGCCTCCCGCGGCCATCCGGGCCGCCAGCACGGTCGCGAGCACGGCCGCGCCCACCCAGACGTTGATCCGGAAGAACGCGAGGTCGACGTTCTCCGCGAGCCGCTGCTCGAGTCCCAGCAGCACCCCGACCGCGAGCAGCGCCGCGACGCTCGCGAGCCCCCACGGGCGCAGCGCCGCCGCCGCCGAGCCCGCGACCAGGCGCCACGCGAGCGCGGCCGCGAGCCCGGCCACGAGGTGCATCGCGGCGGAGACGCGCAACGCCGCACCCCGGCCGAGCGAGACGACCAGCGAGTGGATGCCGTTCGCGCGGTCGAACGCCTCGTCGAGCGTCGCGTAGATGATGTCGAACCCGCTCACCCACACGAGCGCGAACACCGCCAGCGCGAGCGCGGGGCCGGGGTGCGCGAGGTCCGGGTGCGCGGCCGCGTAGCCCGCCAGAGGCGAGAGCGCGAGCGCCGTACCCACGCCGAGGTGGCAGAGCGGCGTGAAGCGCTTGAGGTACGGATACGCCGTGAACACGACGAGCGGGACGATCGCGACCTCGAGGTACCAGCGCCCGAGCGCCGCGCAGCACGCGAGGTAGACCGCGGCGCTCGCCGCGAGCAGCGCGACCGCCTCGGCCGTGCGCATGGTCCCGGCGGGCAGCTCGCGCACCTGCGTGCGCGGGTTGCGCGCGTCGACGTGGCGGTCGATCAGCCGGTTCAGGCTCATGCCCGCCGTGCGCGCGCCGACGGCGGCGATCGCCACCAGCAGCCAGCGTCCCGCGCCCATCGCCGGACCGGGCGTCGAGAAGACGCCCGCCAGGATGAGCGGCAGCGAGAACAGCGTGTGCTCGAAGCGCACGAACGAGCCGTAGGTGCGCAGTCGGCGGACGGCGGGCAGGCTGCTGGCGGAAGCGGACATGGGTCCTCGTGCGAAGCGGCGATCGGCGCCGGGCGGGAAGCCTAGGAGGCCGCGGCTGAAATCTCAAACGGGCTTCGCCTATACTCGCGCGCGCATGCGAGCCGGCCTCCCCGCTGCCGTCGCGCTCGTCGCGACCTTCGCGCTCGCGGCTCCCGCCGCGGCCCTGCGCGTGCCCGCGCCCGCGCCGCCCGCGGACGGGCTCGCGCCCGGAGAGCTCGTCACGACGCCCATCCCGGCGCAGCCCGCGGGCGTGCGCGAGCTCGAGCTCGTGCTCGTGCCCGAGGGCGGCGCGCCCGTGGCGCTCGGCCCCGAGCAGCCCGCCGGCGTCGCAGCGGTGA
>JBAIWU010000660.1:0-2541 GCA_037917155.1 Candidatus Eiseniibacteriota bacterium | reverse complement strand
AGAGGTAGCCGTCCTCGTCGAGGTAGCCGATGTCGCCCGCGGACCGAAACCCGTCCGCGGTCGAGGGCAACGGCGGCGCGCCGCCCAGGTACCGGGAGCCCGCGCTCATCGGGGCGCGCAGGTAGATCTCGCCGTATTCGCCGGGGCCGAGCTGCCGGCTGCCGGCGTCGAGGATGCGGATCTCGGTCTCCCGGAAACCGCGGCCGACACTGCCCGGGTGGGACAGCCACTCGTCGCCGCGCAGCGCGGTGAGCCCGAGGTTCTCGGTCATGCCGTACGCCGACACGATCTGCTCGGGACTGAGCAACTCGAACCACGTGTGCATGAGCGCCGGCGGCATGACCGCGGCGCCCTGCAGGACGAACACGATGCTGGACAGGTCCCGCTGCCGCACGTCGGGGCGGGCCGCGATGCGGGCCAGCATCGTGGGCGTGGCCGTGAAGTTGGTGATGCGGAAGCGTTCGATCACGTCCAGCACCAGTGCGGCATCGAACTTTTCGAGTATCACCAGATGGTCGCCGGCCAGCAGGAAGAAGAAGGTCGCGAAGCCGTTGGTGTGGTAGATCGGCGCGGGCACCACGATGGTCTGGGGCTGTGCCACCGGCGTCCAGTTGGACAGGAACGGCTCGCCGTGCTGCGCGGTGTAGAGCGAGGGCGCCAGGCTGAGGATCACCTTGGGCACACCGGTCGAACCGCTGCTGCAGATCCCGTTGACATGGGGGGAAACCGCGGGCGGCAGGGGGTCCGCGGACTCTTGCGCCGCGCGCGCATCGAGTTCCCAGCGCGTCGTCTCGTCGACGGTGACGATGGGGTCGATCACCTCGCGCACCCGATTGCGTTCCCATTCGGGCAGGTCCCAGTGCATGGGAACCGGGACAGCGCCGATCTTCCAGCACCCGAGGATCGCCAGCACGAGGTGCTGCGAGTTCGGGATGGCCAGCGCCACAAGCGAACCCGTACCGGCCCCGCGCGCGGCGAGCACCCGGCCCCACTGGTTGGCGCGGGTGTCGAGCTCACCGAAGGTCAGCGACTGCGCGGAGCCGTCCAGCGCGACGACGGTCACGGCGGTGTCGTCGGGACGTCGATCGGCGAGCTCGGCCAGCTTGGTCCCGAACGGGATGCCGTCCTCGAGCGGGTTCGCGGTCGCCCCGGCGGCCAGGGGCTCGGTTGTGCTCACGCCGTGACCGGCCCGCTGAACAGCGTTTCGAAGGAGCCGCGGGGCACATCGGGGATCAGCCGCAGCGCCAGCGCCTCGGCGCCGAGCGGCAGCCGGATCAGCGGCTGGGTGTGCCGGTCGAGGACGCTCACGTCGGACTCGTCGCAGAAGCCGAGCGCGCCGAGCAGCTGGTGCGAGGCGCGCAGCACCTGCCGCGCGGTGTCGGACGCCTTGAGCCGAAGGACGAGGGCATCGGCCGAAAGCACCTGCGAGGGCGTGGTATCCCGGCGGGAGACGGTGAACTTGGCCAGCTCGTGGAGTCCGCGCACCGCCACCGCCGCATCGGCGACGGCGAATCGGACGGCCTGGAAGTCGGCGAGCGGCTTGCCGAACTGAACCCGGGCGCGCACGTGTCCGGTGACGATGCGCAGCGACTGCTCCACCGCTCCCAGAATCCGCCATGATCCCAGCACGAGATGAAGGTTAACGTCGCGGGTGGGGACGGTGCCGTCGGGTGCGCCCAGTGACGCGGCCACCAGGAACGGCCCCAGTTTCGCCGGCGTCCGGGGCGCCGGTTGGGGGCGGTACCGGGTGCCGTCGAGGTCTGCGGCGACCCATGCACCGGGCAGGTCTCCATGGTCGATGCGCGGCGCGCCGGGATCCACGAGGGCCAGGCGGGCGCCCTCGATCGCGAGCAGCTCCTCGACGACCGGATAGGGGAGGGCGGTCGCACCGGCGGCCCGGCACAGCACCGCGGCGGCCAGCGCGTCGTCGCCCGCCGACCGGACGTCGAGATCGAACGCCCCGACCTCGCAAAGGGCCGCGCGGGCAGCGTCCCGGACGGTGTCGTCGGTCTCGGCGCGCAGCGCCGCCGGGGGGCCGCCCAGTCGGGCGAGCCGCTTGGCGGCGACGGCGGCGAAGTCGCTGATGTCTTGCGGCAGTTCGGTTTTCACCGGTGCTCTCCCAGGACGTCCCGGGCCACGAGCATCCGCTGCACCTCGATGGTGCCCGACGCCACGGTGGCCGCTTGTGCGTAGCGCCAATGGTCTTCGATTGCGCCGTGCAGGGCTGCCGACGCGCCGCTGTCGAGCGCGGTGGGGCCCAGCACGTCGAACAGCAGCTCGGCCACCTGCTGGTCGCAGGTGGTGGTCGCGATGCGCGCGGCGCTGGCCGCCGCGCTGGCGGACGGGTCGTCCAGCAGCGACACCGCCCGGTAGGCCAGCAGCCGCGCCACCCGGAGGTCGACGAGCGCCCGCACCCACCGCGATCGAAGCGACTCGGGCAGCGTGTCCCAGTCGTCGCCGAGTAGTGCGCGCATGCGTTCGAGCAACGACTCACACCGCGCGTAACGGGCGATGCCGACGCGCTCGAACGCCAGCGCCTCA
>JBAIWU010000659.1:0-1987 GCA_037917155.1 Candidatus Eiseniibacteriota bacterium | reverse complement strand
GTATTCATCCCGTACATCGGCAGCGTCGTGCTGCTGCCGCTCACGGTGACCGCGCGCGCGCTGGGCCCCGAGTTCATGGCGCAGTTCGGCCCCGAGTGGCAGACGTTCCCGCCCGAGGAGGCCGAGGAGGAGCCCGAGCCGGCACCGGCGGTCGTGTGATGGGATTCTTCCAGGCGGCGCTGGCGCGCCGCGACTTCACACCTGTGCCGACGCGTAGGCTTCCAGCGTGGCTGCGTCGAAGCACGCGCACACCACGCGGCGCACGTGCGCCGAGCGCTTGAGGGCGGCGTCCAGCTCGCGCAGCGCGATCGCCGCGGCGCGCCCGGCCGGGAAGCCATAGATCCCCGTGCTGATGGCCGGGAACGCGATCGAGGCGAGCCCCTCCCGTTCCGCGAGCGCCATGGCCGAGCGGTAGCACGAGGCCAGCAGCCGGTCCTCGCCCTGGCCGCCGCCCCGCCAGACGGGGCCGACCGTGTGGATCACGTGGCGCGCCGGAAGCCCGAAACCCGGGGTCATGCGCGACTCGCCGGTGGGACAGGGCGCCACCTCGGCGCAGGCCTCGGCCAGCTCAGGGCCGGCGGCGCGGTGGATCGCGCCGCAGACGCCGCCGCCCGGCATCAGCGAGTTGTTCGCGGCGTTGACGATCGCGTCCACGTCGAGCGTCGTGATGTCGGCCCGCAGGATCTCGAGCCGGTCGTCGAGCGGCACCGCTTGCCTCCTCGGCCGGGGGACCGCGAGAAGCCCCGATCAGACGCACCGTAGGACCGCGTCAGAGGCGCGTCAATCGCGTTGTCGGCGCGCTCGCGGCCGTCGTACAGTCACCGGCATGCCCGTTCGCGCACCCCTCGTCGACACGCACCAGCGCACCGTGCGCGACCTGCGGATCTCGGTCACCGACCGCTGCAACCTCCGCTGCGTCTACTGCATGCCCGCCGAGGGCATGCCGTGGCTGCCCAAGGACGAGCTGCTCACGTACGAGGAGCTCGCGCGCTTCGCGCGCGTGTGCGTGGAGTGCGGCGTCACCGCCATCCGCCTGACGGGCGGCGAGCCCACCGTGCGGCAGGACCTGCCGGTGCTGGTGGCGATGCTGCGCGCGATCTCGCCCGAGCTCGACCTCAGCCTGACCACGAACGGCCTCAAGCTCCCCGCCATGGCGGACGAGCTGCGCGCCGCCGGGCTGGACCGCGTGAACGTGAGCCTGGACACGCTCGATCCCGCGCGCTTCCAGCGCATCGCCCGCCGCGACCGGCTGAACGAGGTGCTGGCCGGGCTCGCCGCGGCGAAGCGCGCCGGCTTCGCGCCGATCAAGGTGAACGCGGTGCTCGTGCGCGGCTTCAACGAGGACGAGGCCGTGCCGCTCGCCCGTTGGGCGCGCGAGGAGGGCTTCGAGCTGCGCTTCATCGAGTGGATGCCGCTCGACTTCGGCCAGACATGGGATCGCACGCGCCTCGTGCCGGCCGCGGAGATCCTCGAGCAGCTCGCGGCCGCGCTGCCGCTCGGGCCCGAGCAGGGCGACGATCCGAGCGCGCCCGCGCGCACGTGGCGCTGGCTCGACGGCCGCGGCAGCGTCGGCATCGTCGCGTCGGTGACGCGGCCGTTCTGCGGCACCTGCGACCGCATCCGGCTCACGGCCGACGGCCAGGTGCGCACGTGCCTGTTCGCCAACCGCGAGTTCGACGTGCGCAAGCTGCTCCGCGGCGGCGCCGACGACGCGGCGATCGAAGTGCTGCTGCGCGGCGCGGTGCTGCGCAAGCTGCCCGGTCACCTCGTGGGCCAGACCGGCTTCGTGCAGCCCCAGCGCGGGATGAGCGCGATCGGGGGGTAGGGCCCGGGCGGGCGAGAAGACCGGATGCCGGCCAGCTCACGGCGCCGACCGGCATTCTCCCATGCAACCTGAGGCTTTAGTCCAGCTCGCCGTAGAGCCGTTCGCAGAGGCGCGACAGGGCGCGGGCCTCGCGGGCGCTCAGGCGCTTCTCCACCTGCCGCG
>JBAIWU010000658.1:0-6822 GCA_037917155.1 Candidatus Eiseniibacteriota bacterium | reverse complement strand
CCGTCCACCTCCGGCATCATCCAGTCCGAGATCACCAGGTCGGGCTCGTGCGAGACGATCTCCTTCATGCCCTCGCGGCCGTCGTTGGCCACGAACACCTGGTAGCCCTCCTTGCTGAGGCGCTTCTGGAGGACGCGCTGGAAGAACTGGTCGTCCTCGACGACGAGGATCCGGGAATCGGTCGTGGGCTTCATGCCGCCCTCTCCATGAGCGCCCGGGCCTGGGCGACGAACTGGTCGTGATCGACGACGGGCTTGGCGACGTAGGAGTCCGCCCCGCTCTCCCTCAGCAGCCGCTCGGCGTCGCCGCGCATCGCGTGGGCGGTGGCCAGGAGCACGGGCACGTGCGCCGTGGCGGGATCGGACTTGATCAGGCGGCACAGTCCGACCCCGTTGACGGGACGTCCCTGCCACTCGGAACCCTTGAGCGAAACGTCCATGATGACGAGCGCCACGCCCCCGGCGGCCAGCCGCTCGAACAGGCCGGCGGGCGACTCCGTCAGCGTGACCTCGCATCCCAGGCGCTTCTCGATGAGCTTGCGGAACAGCACGGCGTTGTGGCGATCGTCCTCGACCACGATGACGTGTCTCATGCCGCCTCCCTCATGCCGGCGTCCGCGCCACCGGCCTCGCCGGCGGACCGCAGCACGCCGGCGAGCACCTCGGACCGGAGCTTCGGCTCCTGGTGGACGGCCGTCTTCGAGACGACGTCCACAACGAGCCCGCGCTCGAGCAGCCGTCGCTCGTTGTCGTCCCGCGCCTCGGGGAAGTTCGTGAGCACCAGCACGGGCAGGTCCGGACGCAGCCCGGTCAGGGTCATCTCCCGCAGCACGTCGTAGCCGCTCGCGACCGGCATCATCAGGTCGAGCAGCAGAATGTCGAAGTCGTGGGGCGTCGTGCGCAGCGCGTGCAGGCACTCCTCGCCGTTGCGCGTGACGTGCACCTCGTAGCGCTCGCGGGGCAGCACCTTGCGCACGTACGTCGCCACGCTGGGATCGTCGTCGGCCATGAGCACGCGGATCGGCTGCCGGTTCGGGTCGGCGAGCAGCGACGCGATGCGGCCGATCAGCGTCTCGATCTCGACCGGCTTGACGAGGTGCTCCGGATGGCGCGCGAACTCGGTCGCCTTGAGCTTCGCCTGCAGCTCACCGTCGAACCCGGTCAGGAACACGATCGGCAGGTGGCGCGTGGCGGGCTCGGTGCTCATGCGCTGCGCGAGGTCCCAGCCGGTGCGCATGCCGCCGCCCTCGGCGCTGGTCAGGGCGTAGTCGAGCACGACGCAGTCGGGCCGGTGCTCCTGCAGCGCATTCCAGCCCTGGTCGGCGCCGCGCGCCTCGAGCGTGCGGTAGCCGCGCTGGTGCAGCACCGTGCACACGAACGCGCGGAACACCGGGTCGTCCTCGACCACGAGTACGAGCGAGCCGCCCTCCGGGCCCTGCGGGACCGCCGGCGGGTCGGGCGCCACGTCGTGCCCGGCGTGCTCGGGCGACTCGGCGCGCCAGACCGGGAGCGAGAAGTACATGCGCGTGCCTCGGTCCTGGCCCTCGCTCTGCACGCCGACGATGCCGCCCATCATCTCGATCAGGCTGCGCGAGATCGCCAGGCCGAGGCCGGTGCCGCCGTACTTGCGCGTCGTGCTGCCGTCGCCCTGCACGAACTTCTCGAAGATCATCGTCTGCCGCGAGGGATCGATGCCGATCCCGGTGTCGACGACATCGAACATGACGTGGCCCAGCGTGGCGCGCGTCCGCGCCCGCACGCGGATGCTCCCCTGCGGCGTGAACTTGAGGCTGTTGCCCACGAGGTTGATGAGCACCTGCTTGACCTTGCCGAAATCGCCCCGCGCCGTGGTGCCGGGCTCGAGGTCGGCCTCGAAGGCGAGCTGGATGCCCCGCTGGGCGGCCTGCACGTGCGTCAGCGTCTCGACCTCGTCGAACAGGCGCGGGATGTCGAGCGGCTCGAGGTCGAGCGCGAGCTTGCCGGACTCGATCTTCGCGATGTCGAGGACGTCGTTGATGAGGCCCAGCAGGTGTCGCGAGCACTGCAGCGCCTGCTGCTGGAAGTCGCGCTCCTCCTCGGGCGAGTCGCACATGCCGTCCAGCACGAGCTGCAGGAACCCGATCATGCCGTTGAGCGGCGTGCGCAGCTCGTGCGAGGTGTTCGCGAGGAACTCGCTCTTGAGGCGGGACGCCTCCTCGAGCTGCGCGTTGACCTCCTCGAGCCGGCGGTTCGACACCTCCAGCCCCTCCGCGAACGCGCGGATGCGCTTCTCGGACTCGACGCGCTCGCTGACGTCGCGCACGATCGCCGTGTACAGGAGCTCGTCGCCGCCGCCGGTGCTGCCCAGCGAGTACTCGACCGGGACCCGGCTGCCGTCGGCGCGCACGGCCTCGCCGATGCCGACCGTTCCGGGCGCGGGGAGCATCGCGGACGCGTCGCCGCCCCACTGCAGGAAACGGTGCACCGAGCGCGACTCGAGCTCGGCAGGGCTGCGCCCGAAGAGATGCTCCGCCGCCCGGTTGACCGTGCGGATGCGGCCGGCGCGGTCGAACGTGAAGATGGCGTCGAACGCGTTGTCGAACACGGCCTGCACGCGCTTCGCATGGCGGCCGGTGATGTCCATGGCCTGCCGCGTGAGCGCGTTCGTGTAGGTGCGGCGCCACACGACCGCGATCGCGAACAGCCCGATCGCCAGCGCCACGTCCAGCAGCACGAGCCCGCGCCTCGTCTCCCGCAGGCCCACGAGCAGGTCCTCCCGGCTTGCGAGCGCCACGAGCCCCCAGCCGGTGGCGGGCAGCTGGCGCGTGACCGCCCATGTCGGCCGTCCGCCGACCCCGCGGACCTCGACCTGCGACTCGATCCCCGTCGCCGCCATCGCCTCCGGCACGTACTCGGGCGACTGGAGCGACAGCCGCGCGCCGGCGTGCAGGCCGAGGCTCGACGCGAAGTCGGTGAGCGCCACCGCGCGCGTGCCGTCCCGGCGGACGAGGAACGCGCCGCTCGAGCCACCCAGGCCGGGCCACCGCGAGAGCGCGCTGTCGAACAGCCCGTCCGCGATGGTGTGGACGACCAGCGCGCCCACGGGGCGGCCGGCGCCGTCCTCGATCGGCGTGGCGATGAACAGCTCGTGGCCGACGGGGTCGCCGAGGACGTCGTGGCCCTGGGCCATCGCGCGCGCGACGAGGCGGCGGACGGCGATCCTTTCCTGGTTGCCGGTGGGGGTCAGCTCCTGCAGGACGTCGCCCCGCGGCCCCACGACCTGCACGTTCTCGAACTGGCAGTGCTGCTGCGCGCTCGCGACCTCGCGCAGGAGCGCGTCACGCTGGAGCGGCGAGATCCGGTGCTCGGCGAGCGAGAGGGCGAGCATACGGACGGCGGGGTCCGACGCGAGCAGCAGGGCCTCGCGGCGGAAGACGTCCAGGCCGTAGGCGAGCTGGTTGCGCCGCATGTCGGCGCTGGCCTCGAGCCGCGACCACCCGTCGCGCTGGAAGCGCTCGCTCGCGGAGCGGTAGAGCCCGATGTTGAGCACGACCGTGCCGAGCAGCAGCATGATCGCGAAGCCGAGCAGGACGCGCCGGCTCTCGCGATCGCCGCCGGGGCCGCGAGACAGGAGGAAGCGCGCCGCCTCCCCCGCGCTCGAGTGCGCTGGGGTGTCGGGGTCCACGGCGGCGTCGCGTGGCGGGGTGGGATGTGGGGTCGGGTCCATGGTCGGGGCCGGCAATGGTGCCGGTACCAGCGGGTTATCGGCCCCGCCCCCGAAGCCCTTGAGCCCCGCACGCGCCCGGGTGGCCCCGGTCACTCCTCCTGCTTCTGCCAGTACCTGGGACGCAGGTTCGCCTGCAGCACGCGCTTGCGCAGCCGCAGCGAAACGGGCGTGACCTCGAGCAGCTCGTCGTCCCGGATCCACTCGAGCGCCTGCTCGAGCGACATCTTGTGCGCGGGCAGCAGCCGGATCGCGTCCTCGCCCACCGACCGCATGTTCGTGAGCTTCTTCTCCTTGACCACGTTCACGTCGATGTCCTGCTCGCGCGAGTTCTCGCCGACGATCATGCCCTCGTACACGCGGTCGTTGGGCTCGATGAAGATCTCGCCGCGATCCTGCACGTGCTCGATCGAGTACGGCGTCGCCTTGCCCTCGCGGTCGGACACGAGCGCTCCCGTGGTCCGGTGCGGGATGTCCCCCATCCACGGCTCCCAGCCGTCGAAGAGGTGGTTCAGCAGGCCGGTGCCGCGCGTGTCCGTGAGGAACTGGCTGCGGAAGCCGATCAGCCCGCGCGAGGGGATGCGGAACTCGAGCCGCACGCGGCCGGTGCCGTGGTTGACCATGTTCGTCATCCGGCCCTTGCGCGTGCCGATCTTCTGCGTCACGACGCCGACGAACTCCTCCGGGCAGTCGATGACTAGGTGCTCCATGGGCTCGAGCACGCGCCCGTTCTCCTGGTGCGTGATGACCTCCGGCTTGCTCACGGCCACCTCGAAGCCTTCGCGCCGCATCATCTCGATCAGGATGGCCATCTGGAGCTCGCCGCGCCCCGCGACCTCGAACGCGTCGGGGGTCTCGCCCGGGGTGACGCGGATGCTGACGTTCGTCAGCAGCTCGCGCTCGAGCCGCTCCTTGATGTTGCGCGAGGTGACGAGCTTGCCCTCCTGTCCCGCGAACGGCGAGTTGTTGACGCTGAACACCATGCTCACGGTGGGCTCGTCCACGGTGACGGGCGCGAGCGGACGCGGGTCCTCGGGGTCCGTCACCGTCTCGCCGATGTGCACCTCGTCGAACCCGGCCAGCGCGACGATGTCGCCGGGGCCCGCCTCCTGCACCTCGACGCGCTGCAGGCCCTCGAACGCGTAGAGGTTCGTGATGCGGGACCGCACCTGCGAGCCGTCGCCGCGCACGAGCATCAAGTCCTGGCGCGGGGTCATGCGCCCGTTCACGACCCGCCCGATCGCCAGCCGGCCGACGAAGTCGGAGTAGTCGAGGTTGAGCACGAGCATCTGCAGCGGCATCGCCGGGTCGTACTTCGGCGCCGGGATCGTCCGCGCGATGGCCTCGAACAGCGGCTCGAGCCGGTGGTCCTCGCCGTCGGGCGCGAGCCGGCAGATGCCGTCGCGGGCGATCGTGTACAGCACCGGGAACTCGAGCTGGTCCTCGTGGGCGTCGAGGTCGATGAACAGGTCGTAGATCTCGTTGAGCACCTCCTGCGGCCGCGCGTCCTTGCGGTCGATCTTGTTGATCACCACGATCGGCTGCAGCGAGAGCTCGAGCGCCTTCTTGAGCACGAAGCGCGTCTGCGGCAGCGGCCCCTCGCTCGCGTCGACGAGCAGCAGCACGCCGTCGACCATCTTGAGCGTGCGCTCGACCTCGCCGCCGAAGTCCGCGTGCCCGGGCGTGTCGACGACGTTGATCTTCAGGCCGCCGTGGCGCACCGCCGTGTTCTTGGCGAGGATCGTGATGCCCTTCTCCCGCTCGAGGTCGTTGGAGTCCATGACGCGCTCCACGACCTCCTGGTTCTCGCGGAAGACGCCGCTCTGCCACAGCATCGCGTCGACGAGCGTGGTCTTGCCGTGGTCGACGTGGGCGATGATGGCGATGTTGCGGATGTCCTCGCGGACGGCCGCGGGCGTGCCGCGGTCGGCGTGTGTCGTCTTCAATGCTGCTCCTCCATGGTCCGGGGACCGTTCAGGTAGTCCTCGAGGCGGTCCCAGAGCCCGTCCTGCTCCCACAACGAGTCGTAGCTGTAGAGCGCGATCGAGGTGAACCCCAGGGCGAGCGCACCCTTGATCTTCGCCGCCGCCGTGGAGGGCGGGGTGTTGTAGACCGCGATGCCGGGCACGATCCGGGCGGTGCCCACCTGCGAGGCCATGGCGCCGAGCTGCGTCAGGACGGTCTGGACCTCGGGTGCGTAACACATCGCGAACGCGCGGTCGAGCAGGCCGTCCCGCAGCCACGTGGTCCAGGCCTGCCGGTTGCGGTGTTCGGCCGTGAACGTGTCCGCGAGCACGGCCGCGGACAGGGGCAGTCCCGGATGCACGGTCTCGACCGAGTCGCGCACCTCGCGCACGATCGCGGTGACCTGTTCCTCCTGGAACGCGATCCACGCGGAGTCCATCGCCGCACGCTCCTGCGGCGGCAGCCGGTGGAACGGCATGCCGGGCCAGCGCGGGTCCGGATCGGCGCCGTGCTCGAGCGCGAACCGGGCGCGCGTCGTCGGGTCGAACCCGATGCTCACGCTCGGCTCGCGGATGTAGTCGAGGTGGATGCCGTCCACGGGATAGCGGCTCGCGATCTCGCGCGCGACGCCCGCGATCCAGTGGCGCACGCCCGGGTGCCCGGGCGAGAGGAACACGCCCTCGACGTGCAGGCGCTCGCGCCCGTTCGGCGTCAGCCGCGTCATCGGCCGGCCGTCCGCCATGCGTGCGACCCACTCCGGGTGCGCGCGGATCACGTGCCGCGGGTCGCTCGGCGGCTTCGGCCCGGACCAGACGAGGCAGCAGTTCATCCACGCGTGGACCTCGAGTCCCGCGGCGTGCGCGAGCGGCAGCAGCTCGCCGAGCGGGTCGCGCCCGGGCGTGCGCAGCGGCTCGGGATAGGGCAGCAGGTCCGAGCGGTACCAGGCGTCGCCGCGGCCCACGACCTGGACGAGCAGCCCGCGCACGCGCATCGCCTTCGCGCGCTCGACGAGCCGCGGGATGTCGGCCGGATCGATCAGCGACGTGCGCAGCACCCACAGCCACTCGACGGCGCGCGCGCTCGGGTCCGCGGCGAGCGAATCGGCGCGCGCGGCGCACGGGAGCGCCGCCGCGGCGGAGTCCGGGCGCGCGCGGG
>JBAIWU010000657.1:0-5127 GCA_037917155.1 Candidatus Eiseniibacteriota bacterium | reverse complement strand
CCGCGGCGGCGGCCGCCGAGCCGGCGCCGCCGCGCATCGGCCCACCCGCCGACGAGCCGGTCGTGGCGCCCGCCGGGGCGCCACCGGCGCCGCCGGTCATCCGCAAGACGGCCGCCCAGAAGGTGCGCTCGCTCGAGCCCGAGCGCCCGACGGGCCCGGCACCCAGCGAGGCGCTGCCGCCCCTTTCGCTCCTCGAGATGCCCCGGCAGCCCGAGGACCTCGTCTCGGCCGCCGACCTCACCGCGCAGGCGAACCTGCTCGTGACCAAGCTGGGCGACTTCGACATCGAGGGCCGGGTCACGGAGATCCACCCCGGGCCGGTGGTCACGATGTTCGAGTTCGAGCCGGCCGCGGGCGTCAAGGTCAACCAGATCGTGGCGCTGGAGGACGACCTCGCGCTGGCGCTCAAGGCCAACCGCATCCGCGTGATCGCCCCGCTGCCCGGGAAGGGCACCGTCGGCGTCGAAATCCCGAACCCGCGCCGGCGTACGGTGTATCTGCGCGAGGTGCTGTCGTCGGCGGCCTACGAGTCGAGCGACGCGGCCCTCAAGGTGCCGCTGGGCGTGGACGTCAACGGCGCCTCGTTCGTGGCCGACCTCACGAAGATGCCGCACGTCCTCATCGCGGGCTCGACCGGGGCGGGCAAGAGCGTCTGCCTGAACACGGTGATCACCGGTCTGCTGTTCCAGCACCCGCCCGAGTCGCTGCAGCTCGTGATGATCGACCCCAAGATGGTCGAGCTGTCGATGTACAACGGCGTGCCGCACCTGGTCATGCCCGTCGTCACCGAGCCCAAGAAGGCCTCGCGCGCGCTGCGCTGGGCCGTGGGCGAGATGGAGAAGCGCTACAAGCTCCTCGCGAGCTGCGGCGCGCGCAACATCAACACCTACAACGAGCGCATCGCGGAGGGGAAGGTCCCGACTCCCGAGGGCGCCGAGAAGGCCCCGGAACGCCTGGGCTACGTGGTCGTGATCGTGGACGAGCTGGCCGACCTGATGCTGACCGCCCCCGCGGAGATCGAGGAGCCCATCGCGCGGCTCGCGCAGATGGCGCGCGCGGTCGGCATCCACCTCGTGCTCGCGACGCAGCGACCCTCGGTCGACGTCATCACCGGCGTCATCAAGGCGAACTTCCCGTCGCGGATCGCGTTCCGCGTCGCCAGCAAGACGGACTCGCGCACCGTGCTCGACATGAACGGCGCGGAGAACCTGCTCGGCATGGGCGACATGCTCTTCCTGCCCATGGGCAAGGCGGACCCGTACCGCATCCACGGCGGCTTCGTCTCGGAGGCCGAGACCACGCGGGTCGTCGACTTCTGGCGAGCCAAGTCCGCGGCGATCGCCGCGCCGCCGCCGCCGCCGCTGGCGACCGACGTGCGCATCCCCGAGAGCGACGAGGAGGAGGAGGCCGAGGACGAGTTCATGGACGACGAGCTCATCCCGGAGGCCGCGCGCCTCGTGGTCATGCACAACCAGGGCTCGACGTCGCTGCTCCAGCGGCGGCTCAAGGTGGGCTACTCGCGCGCCGGGCGCCTCATGGACCAGCTCGAGCAGCTGGGCGTCGTGGGCGCGTTCAACGGCAGCAAGGCGCGCGACGTGCTCGTGGACCAGAACTGGCTCCGCCAGAAGGGCTTCGAGTGAGGCGCCGGTCCCCCGCGCGGGCCCCGGCGCTCGCCTTCATCACGCTCGGCTGCCCCAAGAACACCGTCGACTCGGAGCACATGCTGGGCGCGCTCGTCGAGGACGGGTTCCGCACGGTGGCCGATCCGGCCGACGCCGACGTGGCCGTGATCAACACGTGCGCGTTCCTCCAGAGCGCGGTGCGCGAGTCCCGGGCGGCGATCGAGGACGTCGTGCGCCTGCGCGAGCGCGGGCGGCTGCGTGCGGTCATCGTCACGGGCTGCCTCGCGCAGCGGGAGGGCGGCGCGCTGCTCGAGGCGTTCCCCGGCGTGGACGCGGTGCTTGGCACGGGCCACTGGAAGGACGTCGTGGGCGCGGCGCGCCACGTGCTCGACGGCGCCGGGGAGCGCATCGCGCGCACCGACGCTCCCGGCGGCGCGATCGCGGCGCTGACGCCGCGGGCGCTCAGCACGCCGCGGCACATCGCGTACCTCAAGATCAGCGAGGGCTGCGACCACCGCTGCACGTTCTGTATCATCCCGCGGCTGCGCGGCGACCAGGCCAGCCGCACGCTCGAGTCGCTCGTCGAGGAGGCGAGGCGGCTCGCGGCCCTGGGCGTGCGCGAGCTCAACCTCATCGGGCAGGACACGACGGGGTGGGGCACCGACCTGCCGGGCCGGCCCGAGCTCGCCGACCTGCTCGAGGCGCTCGACACGGTCGAGGGGCTGGAGTGGATCCGCGTCCAGTACACCTACCCCCGGCTGTGGAGCGACCGGCTCATCGCGACCTGGGCCGCCGCCCGCCGCGTCGTGCCGTACGTCGACATGCCGCTCCAGCACATCGCGCAGGACGTGCTCCGGCGCATGGGCCGCGCCATGAGCGAGCGCGACACGCGCGCGCTGGTGCGCCGGATCCGCGCCGGCATCCCCGGGGTGGCGTTGCGGACCAACTTCATCGTAGGTTTCCCCGGCGAAACCGAGGAGCATTTCGAAACGCTCCTCCGCTACATCGAGGAGGAACCTTTCGAGAACGTCGTCGTCTTCGGGTACGAGCGCGAACCGGAGACCCCATCGCACGCGATGACGCCGCGCGTGCCCATCCAGAGGCGCCGTTCCCGGCGGGCGAAGCTGCTGGCGCGCCAGCAGGAACTGTCGCGCGAGCGCCTCGCGCAGCGGATCGGCGAGACGACGACGGTGATGATCGACGGGCCGGCCGGGGGCCGGCCGGGCCTGTGGGCCGCCCGCACGACGGGCTCGGCCTGGGAGGTCGACGGGGGCGTGGTGGTGGAGGGGGACAACCTGGCTGCGGGGCGGCTCGTCCCGGTGCGCGTCACCGGGGCGGCGGCCTACGATCTGTTCGCGCGCGTCGAGCGGCCCGCCGATCCCGCGCTGACCATCCTGGGCTGAATGAGGACGATTCGGATGCGTGTACGCCTGACGGGGCTGCTGCTGGCGTTGCTGGCCGTCGTGTCGCTGGCGCCGGGCGCCGACGCGAAGAAGTTCCGCTACGCGAGCGGACCCAAGCCGCCGGCGGATTCCTCGCTGGCCGTGGGTTCGCCCTACCTCGAGCCCGTGGTGCGCGCCGTCGGGCCGCGCGTGCCGTACACGAACCTGCAGCTCGCGGGCTTCGTCGCCGACACGGCCGCCGTGCGCGTGCTGGAGCACGCGCCGCTCGAGAGCGGCACCCACGTCGTCATCGCGCCCGCGCGCGACCATCCGCTCAACTTCGTGCTCGAGCACGCGCTCGTGAACGGGCTGACGCGCCGCGGCGTCACGGTGACGGTGCGACGCACGCCGGTCGGGGACGACAGCCTCGTCACGCTGTACGGCCGCGCGGGCGATCCCGTGTGCGAGTACACGCTCGCCTCGGCGAAGACGAGCTACCTGCGGCTGGTCGGCTGGCTGCCGGGGCGCGTCAAGATCGAGCGGCAGTCGCTCGTCGAGGGGAGCGTCGCGCTGCGCGACCCGACGTCGGCGCGGGTCATGTGGAGCGGCGACCTCGCGCAGAACTTCGTGGACCGCTTCTCCCGCGCGCAGGTCGACCTCGTCGAGGACGCGCACTATCCCGACCTCAAGGACAACGTGCCCACCCGCAACATCGACAAGCTCGCCGAGCCCGTGATCGTCGTGGGCATCGTCGGCGGCCTCGTCGCGCTCTTCTTCCAGAACCGGCCGTGACCGGCCGGACACCCCGCTCCCCCGTCGGAGGTTCATTGTTCGCATCCGCCAGGACCGCGATCGCCGCGGCGCTGCTGGCCGCGCTGGTCACCGGCTGCGGCGGCAGCGTGCTGCCGCAGATCCGCAACGAGGGCGACCGCATGCAGGTGGCGCGGCAGCTGTACGACGCCGGCGAGTCGGGCACGGTCGTCGAGATGCTGTCGACCTACGTGACGACCGGCACGGGCAACGCCGACATCGACCAGGCCGTGTACCTGCTCGGCCTCGCGTACCTGCAGCAGAAGGAGTACGCGAGCGCGCAGGCGCAGTTCGAGCGCATCGCCCGCGACTACCCCGAGAGCGACAGCGCGAACGCGGCCGCGTACCGCCTCGGCGTGGCGATGTACGGCCAGTCGCGCGGCCCGGACTTCGACCAGGAGTTCACGCTCAAGGCGATCACGCAGTGGGAGAACCTCGTGCAGGCCGAGCCCGACGACCCGTGGGCCGCGCTCGCGAAGACGCGAATCGCGGAGGGGCGCTCGCGCCTCGCGCAGAAGCTGTGGCGCAACGGCGACGTCTACCTGAAGCTCAAGCTGTACGAGCCCGCGAAGGTCTACTTCGGCAGCGTGCTCCGCGACTACGCCGACACGCCGCAGTACGGCGATGCGCTCATCGGCAACGCGGTGGCCGACGCGGCGCTCGGCCGCCGCGACACGGCCCTCGCGGTGCTCGGCCGCATCGCGCACGAGTTCGAGGGCCGCCCGCTCGGACTGCGCGCCGCGGCGACGCTCGCGAAGGTGCGCAAGTGGCCGCCCGAGGGCGACGTGAAGGCCCGCCGCCACCGGACCGTGGAGCCGTCGCAGGCGGCGCCGCAGACGCCGACGCCCACGTCGCCGACCACGCCGTTCGGGCCGTGACGAAGCGCGTCCGCACGCGGGGACGGGCCGCCGTGCGCCTCGGGGTGTTCGGCGGCACGTTCGATCCGCCCCACCTGGGGCACCTCGCGCTCGCGGAGTGGGCGCGCGAGTCGCTGCGCCTCGATCGCGTGCTGTTCGTGCCCGCGGGCGCGCCGCCCCACAAGCGCCCGCCGGCCACGGCCGCGTCCGTCCGGCTCGCGCTCGTGCGCGCCGCCGTGCGCGGCAACCCCGGCTTCGCCGTGAGCGCGATCGAGGCGCGCCGCGCCGGGCCCTCGTACACGGTCGACACGCTGCGGGCGCTGGCCGCGCGGCACCCAGGCGCCGAGCTGTGGCTGCTCGTCGGCGCGGACATGTACGCGACCATGGGCACGTGGCGCGAGATCCGGGCCATCGCGCGCCTCGCGCGCGTGGCCGTCGCGCTGCGCCCGGGCACCG
>JBAIWU010000656.1:0-26586 GCA_037917155.1 Candidatus Eiseniibacteriota bacterium | reverse complement strand
TCGTCAACAGCGTCGGCCAGCCCGCGTCGCGTCGCGCCTACGGCGACCGGCTGCGCGCGTGGCTCGCCCCGGTCGAGGAGCGGCTCAGCGCCGACTCGAGGGCGCGGCTCGTGACGAACCCGCTGCGTGTGCTCGACACGAAGGACGAGGGCGACCTCGCGCTGCTGCGCGAGCGCGGCGACATGCCGCGGCTGCTCGACGCGCTCGACGCCGAAGACCGCGCGCACTGGGATGCGGTGCTCGCGGGGCTCGAGGCGGCCGGCGTGCGGTACGAGATCGACCACGGCCTCGTGCGCGGGCTCGACTACTACACGCGCACGGCGTTCGAGGTGCACGACCGCTCGCTGGGCGCCCAGAGCGCGCTGGGCGGCGGCGGGCGCTACGACGGGCTGGTCGAGATGCTGGGCGGGCCGCCCACGCCCGGCGTGGGCTTCGCGATCGGCCTCGACCGTGCCCTGCTCGTGCTGCAGCAGCGCGGCGCCGCGGCCGATAATCCCGAGATCGTGCACGTGGTGGCGATGGAGGGCACCCGCGCGGCGGCGACGCGGCTCGCGCGTGAGCTGCGGCGCGAGTTCGCGGTCGACCTCGACGTCGAGGGCCGCGGCTTCTCGGCGCAGATGAAGGCGGCCGGCCGATCCGGCGCGCGCTTCCTCGTGATCCTGGGCGAGGAGGAGTGGGCGCGGGGCGAGGTCGCTCTGAAGGACTCGGCGAGCGGCACGCAGGAGACGCTCGCGCCCGCCGCGCTCGCGGCGGCGCTGCGGGCGAAGCGGAAGGACGGGGAGAGCACGACGTGACGCACAGGCTGGAAGGGCTCGACGGGTGGCGCCGCACGCACACGTGCGGCGAGCTGACGACCGCGGACACGGGGCGCTCGGTCACGCTCATGGGCTGGGTGCACCGCACGCGCGACCACGGCGGCGTGCTGTTCATCGACCTGCGCGACCGCTACGGCATGACCCAGGTCGTGTTCCACCCCGAGACCGGCGGCGCCGCGCTGCTCGAGAACGCCTCGCGGCTCGGCAACGAGTTCGTGATCGCCGTGCGCGGGCAGGTGAACCCGCGGCCGGCCGACGCCGTCAACCCCGCGCTCGCCACGGGCGGGATCGAGGTCGACGTGCGGGAGCTCAAGCTCCTGTCGGCGTGCGAGCCGCTGCCGTTCCAGGTGAACGAGGAGCGCGTGCTCGCGAGCGAGGACCTGCGGCTGAAGTACCGCTACCTCGACCTGCGCCGGCCGGAGCTGGCGCGCGTGCTCGCGCTGCGCCACCACGCCGCGATGACCGCGCGTGCGTACCTCACGGGCGAGAAGTTCCTCGAGATCGAGACGCCGCTGCTGGTCAAGCCGACGCCCGAGGGCGCGCGCGACTACGTCGTGCCGAGCCGCGTGCACCACGGCCGGTTCTACGCGCTGCCGCAGAGCCCGCAGCTCTACAAGCAGACGCTCATGATCTCCGGCTGCGACCGCTACTTCCAGCTCGCGCGCTGCCTGCGCGACGAGGACCTGCGCGCCGACCGCCAGCCCGAGCACACGCAGATCGACGTCGAGATGAGCTTCGCGTCGGAGGAGGACGTCTTCGCCACGGTCGAGGGGCTGTTCGTCTCGCTGTGGAAGGAGTGCCTCGGCGTCGACGTGAAGGCGCCGTTCCTGCGCATGACCTACGACGAGGCCATGCGCCGCTTCGGCACCGACAAGCCCGACCTGCGATTCGGGCTCGAGTTCGTCGACGTCACGTCGCAGTGCGCACGCTCGCCGCGCAACGTGGTCGCGAACGGCGCGAAGGCCGAGGGCGGCATCGGCGTCGCGATGACGATCCCGGGCGGCGCCGGCATCTCGGGCACGCAGCTGCGCAAGTACGAGGACGTCGTCAAGGCCGCGGGCGCCGGCGGACTCACGTTCTTCAAGGTGCAGGCCGCGGACCGCGAGAAGCAGCAGGTCATCTTCCCGGGCGAGCTGCTCGACGAGTTCTTCCGCGCCTGCGGCGCCAAGGACGGCGACGCGGTCGTGTTCACGAACGGCCCGTGGGAGCGCACGTGCAAGGCGCTCGGCGTGCTGCGCACCCAGCTCGGAGCCGCCGAGCTCGAGCAGCGCGGCCTCGTGGGCGCGGAGCCCGCGAAGCAGGAGTGGCGCTTCCTCTGGGTGCGGCAGTTCCCGCTCTTCGAGTGGAACCCGGACGTCAGGCGCTGGGAGCCCAAGCACCACATGTTCACCATGCCCAACCCGGAGCACCTCGACTACCTCGAGACCGACCCGGGCAAAGTGTACGCGCAGCTCTACGACCTCGTGCTCAACGGCAACGAGCTGGGCTCGGGCTCGGTGCGCATCCACCGCCCCGACATCCAGGAGCGGGTGATGAAGGTGATCGGGCTCACGCACGAGCAGGCGTACGAGAAGTTCGGCTTCCTGCTCGACGCCTACCGCTACGCGTCGCCGCCGCACGCGGGCATCGGGCTCGGCCTCGACCGCATCGTCATGCTCATGGCCGGGCGCGACTCGATCCGCGACGTCATCGCGTTCCCCAAGACCGCCTCCGCGACGTCACTCATGGACGGCAGCCCGAGCCCGATCGAGGACGACTCGTTGCGGGAGCTGGGGATCCGGTTCTGACCACCCTCGCCGAGGCCCAGCGCGCGAACCGCCGGACGTATCGCGGCGGGCTGCACGGGCAGCTCGTCTCGGCAGCGCTGTGGGGGGCCTCGGCCGCGGCCTGGACGTGGGCGAGCCCGAAGCTCGGCATGGTCGTGCTCGTGGTGGGCGGGTTCTTCATCTACCCGCTGACCGCGCTCGCCCTCGCGCTCTCCGGCCGCAGCGTCCAGGCCAACGCGAGGAACCCGCTCAACCCGCTCGCCATGCAGGTGGCGTTCACGGTGCCGTTCGCGCTGCCGGTGGTCCTGACGCTCGCGCACTTCTCGCCGGGGCGCTTCTACCCGGCCATGATGATCGTCCTCGGGGCGCACTACCTGCCGTTCGTGACGCTCTACGGCATGTGGCCGTGGTACGTCCTCGCGGGCGCGCTGATCATGGGCGGTTTCGCGCTGGGCTGGGTGGCGCCCCTGGGGTCCGCCACGGGCGGCTGGCTCACGTGCGCCGCGCTGCTGGCGTTCGCGATCGCCGGCTGGCGGATCGTCGTGGCCGAGGAGCGACGGGAGGTCGCGTGATCCGCTTCATGCTCTTCATCGACGGGACGTGGCTGTACTCGAACACGCCACGGCTCGTGGAGGCCTCGGGCGAGACGGGCTTCGCGCTCGACTTCGGCAAGCTGCCGCGCGTGCTCGCGGACGAGGTGGCGCGCGGGCTGGGCCACGACGAGTGGACGGTCGTGCGCACGCACCTGTTCGGCAGCTACGCCGACAACGTCGATCCGCGCGACACCGAGCCCGTGCAGCGGCGGCTCGGCTTCTTCAGCATGCTGCGCCAGCAGCACGGCTACGAGGTCGAGGCGTTCCCGGTCAACTTCCGCGGCAAGCACCTGCGCAAGACCGACCGCGACCCCAACGACACGTTCGAGCCCAAGGAGAAGTGCGTCGACATCGCGCTCGCCACGGCGATGCTGTTCAACGCCGCCATGCCGAACGCGTACGACGTCGCCATCGCCGTGCTGGGCGACCAGGACTTCAAGCCGGTCCTGAAGAGCGTGCGCCGGCTCGGCAAGCGTGTCGCGATCGCGAGCATCCAGGGCGCGTGCGCGAACGAGCTCTCCGACCCGGCGGACAAGGAGCACCTGCGCGACGGCGACCTGATCTGGCTCGAGGACCTGCTGCCGCGCCTCGCGCGCCGCTACGAGCCGCACGTGCTCGAGTGCCAGTCGCCCGCGCACGTGGGCGACCGCAGCGTCACGACGACCTACTACCCCAAGCGCGGCGAGAAGTTCTACTGCGAGGCGTGCCGGGAGTCGTTCGCCCGGCAGAAGGAGCGCGAGAACGGCGAGCGCGCCGACCGCGCCGACGCGAAGGCCGCGACGCGGTGGGCGCCGCCGGGCACCGCCCTGCGCGGGGTCGTGAGCCACAAGCGCATGGACAAGAGCTACGGCTTCATCCGCGTGGACGGCTGCGGCGAGTGGGACGGGCCGGAGTACTTCTTCCACGACAGCGACCTCGAGGACGGCGTGGCGTTCGCCGAGCTGGCCGAGGGCGAGGTCGTGACGTTCGAGGTCAAGGCCGACCCGCCCGAGGGCAAGGCGCCGCCGGCGCGGCTCGTGCGGCGGGCCGCAGCGTGAACCCGACGTCGCGCGGCGGGGAGGAGCTCCCCGAGGTCCGCGAGGCGCGCGAGATCCTCGAGCGCACGCCGGCGGTGCTGCGCACGTGGCTCGCGGGGCTCTCGCCCGGCTGGCTCGCCGCCGACGAGGGCGAGGGCACGTACGATCCGGTCGACGTGGTCGCGCACCTCGTGTTCGGCGAGGAAACGGACTGGATCCCGCGCATGCGCATCATCCTCGAGCACGGCGAGTCGCTGCCGTTCACGCCGTTCGCGCGCGACGGCTTTCGCGAGCGCTGGTCGGGCGTGCCTCTTGGGGCGCTGCTCGATCGCTTCGCCGAGGCCCGGCGCGAGAGCCTCGAGCAGCTCGCGGCGATGGGTCTGAAGAGAGAGGACCTCGCGCGCATCGGCACGCACCCGGAGTTCGGGTACGTGACGCTGGCGCAGCTGCTCGCGACTTGGGCGGCGCACGACCTGACGCACCTGGCGCAGGTCGCGCGCGTGCTCGCCAAGCGCTACGACGAGGCGGTGGGCCCCTGGCGCGCCTACCTGGGCGTGCTCTCCGACCGCACGCGCTGACGCGGCGCGCCGGCTAGAGCAGCTTCTTCATCGCATCCGCGAGTCGCGCGATGTCGGCCTCGTCGTTGTAGACCTGCGCCGAGAGGCGCAGCCAGAGCCGGTCGCGGTAGGCGATCACGGGCACCTCGATGCGGTGGTCGAAGAGCAGCGCGTCGCGCAGCCGGTCGGCATCCGCGGGCGTCGAGCCCAGCGAGCCCGGCAGCGGCAGCGTCGCCATGCAGCCCACCATCGACTCCGCCACCTCGAAGCGCGTGCCCACCGCCCTCGCGATCGCGTGCGCCCCTTCCCACGCGAGCGCGTGGTTGTGCCCGCGCAGCGCGCCGGCGCCGAGCTCGTCGATCATGCGGAAGCCCTCGGGGGCGGCGAGCCACGGCGAGGGATCGCGCGTGCCCGCCCAGTCGAACTCGCCCGTGAACGACTGGTCGAGCTGCCACGACAGCACCGGCGGATGCAGGTCCGCCTGCCGCGCGGGCGGCGCCCACAGGACGCCGCAGCTCCGCGGCGCGAGCGCCCACTTGTGGAGGTTGCCCGTGTACCAGTCGGCGCCGATCGCCTCGAGGTCGAGCGGCAGCGCGCCCGGCGCGTGCGCGCCGTCGACGAGCATCGCCGCGCCGCGGGCGCGGCCGCGCGCGACCAGCTCGGCGACCGGCAGCACGAGCGCGCTGCTCGAGGTGACGTGGTCCACGATCGCGACGCGCGTGCGTGGGCCGATCGCCTCGACGATGGCGTCGACGATCGGCCCGGGCTCGGTGGCGGGATCGGGCAGCGCGACCTCGCGCACGGTGGCGCCGAAGACGCGCGTGATCCCGCGCGCGGCCAGCGTGATCGCGCCGTAGCCGAGGTCGGTGACGAGCACCTCGTCGCCCTCGCGCCAGTCGAGCGAACGCAGCACCGCGTTGACGCCGGCCGTGATGTTGTCCACCCCGACGAGGTCGTCGCCGCGCGCGCCGAGCCAGACGCCGAGCGCGTCGGCCGCCGCGCGCATGCGCGAGCGCTCGTTCACGCTCCGGCCGCCCATGTGCATGGCGTCGCGCATGAGGAAGCGCGCCGGCTGCCGCTCCATCTCGGCGCGGATCGCGTCCTGCGCGGCGAGCACGCGCTTCGGCACGACGCCGACGGTGCCGTGGTTCAGGTACGTGATCGTGGGATCGAGCGGCCACAGATCGAGCAGGGCGCGGCCGAACCGCGTCATGGGACGCCTCCTGGAGGGTACGGGACGCGCGCACGTTACCGGAGCCGTGGGCGGCGCGCACGCCGTGGAGCGCGGAGGCGCGTGACGCGCAACGCCGGCGCCACGCCCCTCCCGGCGCCCCGTCCGCTCGCGTCGCGCCGACCGTCGCCCAGCGTCCGCGCCCGCCCTCGCGCCCCGCCGGCGCCGCGCGCTATCCTGCGGGCCACCCCGCGTACCGGCCGCCCGCGCCATCCGTCCCGGGAGGACATCGCAGCGTGAAGGCCCTCGCCGTCCGTCCGTCGCAGCGCGCCGTCGCCGTCGTCGACCACCCCGAGCCCGTGCCCGCCACGCCGACCGACGTGCTCATGAAGGTCCTGCGTGTGGGCGTCTGCGGCACCGACCGCGAGATCTGCGCGTTCGAGTACGGCACGCCGCCGCCGGGGAGCGACTACCTCGTGATCGGGCACGAGTCGCTCGCCGAGATCGTGTCCGTGGGCGCGGGCGTGCGCGGCCTCGCGCCGGGCCAGCTCGTCGTCACGATGGTGCGCCGGCCCTGCCTCGATCCCGCGTGCGACGCCTGCCGCGCGGGCCGGCAGGACTTCTGCCGCACGGGCGCCTACACCGAGCGCGGCATCAAGGGCGCGCATGGCTTCATGACCGAGCGCATCGTCGAGGACGCACGCTACCTCGTGCCGGTGCCGGCGGCGCTGCGCGACGCGGGTGTGCTCGTCGAGCCGCTCACGATCGCCGAGAAGGCGCTGCTCGAGGTGCGGCGCATGCTCGACCGCATGCCGTGGCGCGGCGAGGACCCGGCGGGGCTGCACGCGGTCGTGCTGGGCGGCGGGCCGGTCGGGCTGCTGGGCGCGCTGGCGCTGCGCGCGGCCCGCTTCGAGGTGACGCTCGTCTCCAAGCAGCCGGCGAACGACGTGCGCGCGGACATGCTGCGCGCGATCGGCGGCGCGTACGTCTCGTGCGCCGGCGAGTCGCTCGGCGCGGTCATCGCGCGGCTGGGGCGCATCGACCTCGTGTACGAGGCCGTGGGCGCGGCCGCGCCGGCGTTCGAGGCGCTGGGCGCGCTGGGACCCAACGCGACGTTCGTGTTCACCGGGGTGCCCGGCCGGCGGGGCGTGCCCGACGTCGACGGCGGCGCGCTCATGCGCTCGATGGTGCTCAACAACCAGGTGCTGCTCGGCACCGTCAACGCGGGCCGCGACGCCTACCAGGCCGCGGTCGCCGACCTCGGCACGTTCGTCGCGCGCTGGCCCGATGTGGTGCGCGGGCTCGTCACGAACCACGTGCCGCTCGCGGACGCCCCCGCGGCGCTCACCTCGCCGCCGGCGGGCATCAAGACCGTCGTCGAGATCGGGACGTAGCGGCCGCTCAGCCGGCGGCGGCCTGGGCCGCGGCGGCGTCCCGGCGCGCCCCGGCGCGGAACAGGAAGCCCACGACGGCGTCGTAGACGAAGTGCACGAGCATGGCGGGCAGCAGCGAGCCGGTGAACGCGACCAGCCCCTGCTGCAGCAGGCCGATCAGGCCGGTCACCAGCATGCTGCGCCGGCCCTGGACCGCGTGCACGATCCCGAACGACGCGGCGGCGAGGATCGCCGCGGCCCAGCGGGACTTGAGGAGCCACGCGAGCAGCGTGAACAGCACGCCCCGCCACGCAATCTCCTCGAAGAAGCCCGCTCCGGCCGCGATCGCGATCCACACCACGCCCTGCCCGGGCGTCTCGGGCAACATCGCGAGCACGCGGCGGCGCATGGGCTCCGGGCGCGTGCGCCACGCGATGGGCGCCCAGGCGAGCAGCAGCGCCAGCACGGCGAGCGCCGCGAGCGCGTCGCGCGGCGTCATCGGGCGCACCGCGATCCACGGTACGCCGCAGGCGCGCGCGGCCGCCCACGAGAGCAGGCCGAGGATCGCGTACGAGACGAATACGCTCCGCGCCACGGCGGCGCGCGAGGGCAGCACGCCCGCGCGCGCGAGGCGCCCGGCGCTGCGGAGGGCGACGTACGGCGCGAAGAGGCCGACGACGACGACGTAGACCAGACCGACCGGGGCGATGGGCATGGCGCGGATCCTCGGGCGGGGCGCCCGGTCACGGCAAGGCCGTGTCGGCCAACGGAGGCGCGGGATCGGTGGAGGTTGACACCGGACGACTCGGGGCCCGACCGTGGGCTCATGACGCCAGACCCCGCACCCGCCGCCGATCCCGAGCGCGCGCGCCTCGCCGAGGACGCGGCGCGCACGCGCAACTGGAAGCGCTGGGGGCCCTACCTCTCCGAGCGCCAGTGGGGCACCGTGCGCGAGGACTACTCGGCCGACGGCACGAGCTGGGACTACCTGCCGCACGACCACGCGCGCAGCCGCGCGTACCGCTGGGGCGAGGACGGCCTGCTCGGCATCTGCGACCGCGAGGGCCGGCTGTGCCTCGCGCTGGCGCTGTGGAACGGGCGCGACCCCATCCTCAAGGAGCGGCTGTTCGGGCTCTCGGGCGACGAGGGCAACCACGGCGAGGACGTGAAGGAGGCGTACTTCTACCTCGACTCGACGCCGACCCACGCCTACATGCGCGCGCTCTACAAGTACCCGCAGGCGGAGTTCCCGTACGCGGCGCTCGTCGCCGAGAACCGCCGTCGCGGCCGGCGCGATCCCGAGTACGAGCTGGCCGACACCGGCGTGTTCGACGGCGGCCGCTATTTCGACGTCGAGGTCGAGTACGCCAAGGCCTCGCCCGACGACGTCCTCGTGCGCATCACGGCGGCCAACCGCGGGCCCGAGCCCGCGGAGCTGCACGTGCTGCCGCAGCTGTGGTTCCGCAACACGTGGAGCTGGGGCCGCACGGGCGAGGCCTACCCGCCGCGGCCGTCGCTCGCCGCCGCGGGTGACGCGCGCGTGATCGCCGAGCACACGACGCTCGGGCGCTTCCGGCTGGACGTGGCGCCGGGGCCCGACGGCCGCGCGCCCGAGCTGCTCTTCACCGAGAACGACACGGACGCCGGGCGGCTGTTCGGCGCGCCCGACCCCGGCCCGTACGTGAAGGACGCGTTTCACGCCCGCGTCGTGCGCGGCGAGGTGGGCGCAGTGAACCCGGCGCGCGCGGGCACGAAGGCCGCCGCGCACTACCGGCTCGCGCTCGCGCCCGGCGCCGCGGCCACGCTCTCGCTGCGGCTCGCGGCGGACGCCGAGGCGGGACCGGAGCCCTTCGGCGCGGCGTTCGACGCCACGTTCGAGGCGCGCCGGCGCGAGTGCGACGCGTTCTACGCCGGCGTGATCCCGGCGGCGCTCACCGACGAGGAGCGCGCGGTCGCGCGTCAGGCGTACGCGGGCCTGCTCTGGAGCAAGCAGTTCTACTTCTACGTCGTCGGCGAGTGGCTCGAGGGCGACCCCGCGCAGCCGGCGCCGCCGGCGCAGCGCCGGCTCGGGCGCAATCGCGAGTGGCGCCACCTCTACAACCGCGACGTCGTCTCGATGCCGGACAAGTGGGAGTACCCCTGGTACGCGGCGTGGGATCTCGCGTTCCACATGCTGTCCTTCGCCCGCATCGACCCCGAGTTCGCCAAGCAGCAGCTCGTCCTGTTCATGCGCGAGTGGTACATGCACCCGAACGGCCAGCTGCCCGCGTACGAGTGGGCGCTCGGCGACGTGAACCCGCCCGTGCATGCGTGGGCGGCGTGGCGCGTGTACAAGATGTCGGGCCCGGCGGGCAGGCGCGACCGGCTCTTCCTCGAGCGCGTCTTCCAGAAGCTGCTGCTCAACTTCACGTGGTGGGTGAACCGCAAGGACGTCGACGGCAACAACCTCTTCGCCGGCGGCTTCCTCGGGCTCGACAACGTAGGCCTGTTCGACCGCAGCCAGCCGCTGCCGGGCGGCGCCCATCTCGAGCAGGCCGACGGCACCGCGTGGATGGCGTTCTACTGCGGCACGATGCTCTCGATCGCGCTCGAGCTGGCCAGCGAGGACCGGGCCTACGAGGACGTGGCCTCGAAGTTCTTCGAGCACTTCGTGGCCATCGCCGACGCCATGAACACGTTCGGCGGCACCGGCCTGTGGGACGAGGAGGACGGCTTCTACTACGACCAGCTCCACTTCGACAGCCGCACGGTGCCCATGAAGGTGCGCTCGGCGGTGGGGCTGATCCCGCTCATCGCGGTCGAGGTGCTCGAGCAGCACGTGATCGACCGGCTGCCGGGCTTCCGGCGCCGCCTGCAGTGGTTCCTCGACCACCGGCAGGACCTCGCGGCGCACATGACCTGGTTCGACCAGGCGGCCGAGGACGCGCGCGAGGACCACGACGGCCACCGGCTGCTCGCGATCCCGTCGCGCGAGCGGCTCGAGCGCGTGCTGCGCGTCGTGCTCGACGAGCGCGAGTTCCTCTCGCCGTTCGGCCTGCGCTCGCTCTCGCGCGCGTACGCGGGAGCGCCGCACACGTTCGCGCTCGACGGCGGCACGTACTCGATCGAGTACGCGCCGGGCCCGGGCACGAGCGAGCTGTTCGGCGGCAACTCGAACTGGCGCGGGCCGGTGTGGTTCCCGGTCAACTACCTCGTCGTGGAGGCGCTCGAGCGCTATCACCACTTCCACGGTGACACGTTCCGGATCGAGTGCCCCACCGGCTCGGGCCGGCGGATGAACCTGGGCGAGGTCGCGGCCGAGCTGGCGGCCCGGCTCACGCGCCCGTTCCTCGCGGATGCCGCCGGCCGGCGGCCGTTCGCGGGGGGTGATGCGCGCTTCGCGAACGATCCGCACTGGCGGAGCCTCGTGCTGTTCCACGAGTACTTCAACGGCGACGACGGCGCGGGCTGCGGCGCCAGCCACCAGACGGGCTGGACCGCGCTCGTCACGCGCTGCCTCGAGAAGGCCGCGCGCGCCCGCGCGTGCGGAACGGTCGCGCGTTGACGCGCGCGGCGCCCGGACGCTCCGCTCGCGCCTCGGCACGGCCGGGTCCTCCCGGCGCTCAGGGCGCGATGCGGTGTCCCCGCGCCCAGTGGCCGTCGTGGAACCACGTCAGCGCGGGGTCGCGGCGCGCCGGCAGCCCGGGCGGGCGCGCGACGGCGCGGCCGTCGAGCGGGTAGAGCGCGACGTAGCGCTCGGGCGACGCGACGATGGCGGGACGCCCCGTGGTCCACGCCACGAAGTCGGGCCGGTCGGAGAAGAGCGGAGCGGGCGGCGCGGCTGCCGGCGGCGCGGCGAGGCCCGCGAGCGCGGCGCGCTCGTCGCGCAGCAGCGCGCGCTCGAGCGGGGCCTCCGTGCGAGCCGTGCGCACGCCGGGCCACGCGGCCGCCAGCGAGAGCGCCAGCAGCGCCGGCACCCAGGTGCCCGCCGGCAGCCGCCAGCGGCGCGTGCGGCACAGCGCCTGCGCGCCCGCGGCGGCGGCCAGCGCGTGGAGCGGCAGCATCGGCGCGGCGTAGAGCGGCACCGGGCGCGTGACGACCATCATCGCGACCGGGACCAGCGCGACCAGCGTGCCGGCCAGCGCGAGCCGGCGCCGCTCGCGTCGCGCGAGCAGGGCCACGAGGCCCACCGGCATGAGCCAGCCCGTGAGAGACGACGGGATGCGGGCGGCGTGCGCCAGCGCGAGCTTCGCGTTCCCCTGCGCCTTCTCGAGCACCACGGGCCATTCCGCCGCGAGCACGGCGGGCCAGCGCGCCGGCGTGAGCGAGAAGTCGTCGAGCGTCGAGAGGCCGGGATGCTGGCGCGAGTAGCCCAGGAGCGTGTACGAGGTCAGGTTGAAGAAGGGCGAGCCGACGATGCGCGCGTGATGGATCCACCACGGCAGCGCGCACGCGACGAACGCCGCCGCGAAGCGCGCGAGCTCGGCCCGGCGCAGCCGCGGGCCCAGCGCCAGCAGCGGCGCGGCGAGCAGCAGCTCCGGCCGGACGAGGTAGCCGAGCCCCAGCGCGATGCCCGCGACGAGCGGGCGCGGTCGCTCGCGCAGCAGCGCGTCCATCGCCACGGCGACCGCGAGGGCGCCGAACGCCACGGACATGGCGTGGTGGACGCCCACGAGCAGGATCGGCGCGAGCGTGACGAGCGGCAGCGCCGCGAATCCGGCGGCTGGCGAGACGACGCGCCACGCGGCCCGGCCGGCGAACGCCGCGGCGAGCGCCGCGGCCAGCGCGGCGAGCCAGGCGGACTGGTCGACGGCCCCGGGGCCGAACAGCGCGAGCAGCGGCGCGAGCAGCAGCGGCAGCAGCGGCCCGTGGACGAGCGCCGGGACCATGAGCGTGGCCGGATCCCGCAGGCCCCAGATCGGCGGGTAGATCATGAGCGTGTGGAAGCCGTGGCCCTGCAGGAGCGAGCGCGCGAGCAGCGCGTCCTCCCACACGTCGTCGAGGGGATGGGGTGGCCCCGCCCTCCACAGCGCGAGATCGACGATCCACCAGGCGGCCACCGCGGCCAGCGCCAGCAGGAACGCGCGCGACCGCAGTGCGTCCGACCCCGGCGGCTCCGGCCCGACCGGCGACGCAAGCATCCGCGGATACTTCCGCGCCGGGCGGCCCCGGTCAATGCCGGCCCCGGGCACTCTGTCGCGCAAAGTACTTGACGGGCCGGGCCGGTCCGGGGTGCAATGCGGCCCATGCGCGACCCGCGCCACGATCCCGACGAGTTGCCTCCGCCGCTGCCGCTGCGCGCGCACGCGGAGGAGGACCTGCGCTGGATCCGCTCGACCATCGAGCGCGCCGGCGCGTTCACGTCGCTCTCGGGCTGGGGCGAGGTCGCGGTGGGCGTGACCGCGCTCGCGGCCGCGGCGATCGCGCCGCGGGACTGCACGCAGGACCGCTGGGTCGCGATCTGGCTCGGGGAGGCGCTCGTCGCCGCGGCGATCACGGTGTGGAGCGCCGTGCTCAAGTCGCAACGGCTCGGCGTGCCGCTCTTCGGCGCCCCGGCGCAGCGCTTCACGCTCGCGTTCGCGACGCCCGCGGCCGCGGGCGCGGTGCTCACGGCCGCGCTCGTGCGCGAGCACGCGTACCCGCTGCTGCCCGGCACGTGGCTGCTGCTCTACGGCGCCGCCGTGGCCGGCGGCGGCGCGTTCTCCGTGCGCATCGTGCCCGCGATGGGCGCGTGCTTCATGGTGCTCGGCGCGGCCGCGGCGCTCACGCCCGCCGCGTGGGCCAACGCCTGGCTCGCGCTGGGCTTCGGGCTCGTGCACGTCGTGTTCGGGCTCTGGATCGCGCGGAGGCACGGTGGCTGAGGCCTTACGGAAGAAGGGCGCCGCCCGGCGCAGCGAGGCGCCGCCCGCGTCGGCCGCGAACCTCGACCTCGACCGCGTGATCCACGAGCGCGTGCGTCTGGGCATCGTGAGCGCGCTCGCCGTGAACGCCACGCTCTCGTTCAACGACCTCAAGGCGCTGCTGCGGATCACGGACGGCAACCTGAGCGTGCACGCCCGACGGCTGGAGGAGGCGGGCTACGTCGAGTGCACGAAGTCGTTCCAGGGCCGCATGCCGCGCACGCGCTTCCGCCTGACGGCCCCGGGCCGCCGGGCGCTGCAGCGCTACCTCGACCACATGGAGGCGCTCATCCGCGTCACCCGCGACCGGTGACCCCGCCGCCGCGCTGCAGCGCGCGGCGCCACGGGCCGATAACGACGGGGGCGGCCCGGACCGGGCGCCCGGGACCTCACGGACGACCGCCACAGGAGCCTTGGACCATGAAGCGAAACCGCCCGCCGCGCCGTGTGCGCCGGAGCCTGCGCCGGAGCCTTCCCTCGCTGGGCTCGGCCCAGGCGGGAACCGGCGTGGACGCCCGCGTGACGCTGGCCGTGCTCTGGGCGCTGGGGCGCCTCGCGCTCAAGCTCGGCCCGGCCTGACCGCGTCCGCGCGCGGCGCTGGCGCTCAGTTCGTCGGCCCGCCGGGCTCCGAGGAGAGCAGCGGCGCGTCGAAGGCGCCGCGCGACGCGTCCGCGAGCCGCCCGCGCACCGCGACGCCCGCGAGGCGCGGCACCATCGCCCGCTCGTGCGCCGTGGCCGCGTGCCGGCGGCGCAGCTCGAGGCGCAGCCCGATCTCGCCCTGCCGCATCGCCCAGCGCCACTCGGCGCGGACCAGCGGCAGGAGCAGCGCCGCCGGCAGGCGCGTCGCGCGCAGGCGGCATTCGAGCGCGGCGCTCACGTAGGGTCCGTCGACGTCGAGGCGCCAGGCGCCGTCGCCCTCGATCCGGCCGCCGAGGCGGAACGCGATCGCGCGCGGCGGCTCGAGGCGCATCACGCTCACGCGCGTGCGCAGCAGCAGCGGCAGGCGCGCCCCGCTCAGCAGCTCGACCGCGCGGCTCGCTCCCGCCTCGCCCGGCGCGACGGCGCGCGCGGCGGCGTGCACGGAGCCCCACCACTCCGGGTACCGGGCGGGCTCGGCGAGCAGGTCGAACACCTCGGCGGGCTCGCCGGGGATGCGCCAGCGGAATGCGAACCGGTGCTCGACTCGGGGCATGCCCGTTCCCCCTGGGCCATGGGATGGTGACGGCGGGGGGGGGGGACGACTGGGCGGGATTCTACCCGAGCGGCGGTCCGGAGATTGTCCCGAATTCGTCGAGGCCCTCACAGGGCCCGCTCGCGGGCCCGCAGCGGTCGGCCGACCCGCCGCGCCCGCCCGGGCGGGCTTTCGCGAAGGGGTGCGCATCTTCCAACCTTGAGCCGTTCCCGTACGTCCAACCGGACGTAATGACGCTCACCGCCACCTGGCAGTTGCGACCCCTGCCTTTGGAACGAGCCGCCCTGTCCCCGATCCTCGAGACCAGCGACGTCGGTCTGGCCGCGCGCGGCGACGCGAAGGCCTTCGCGCGCCTGTACGAGGAGCACAAGGACCGCGTCTTCGGGCTGGCCCGGCGCATGGCCGGGCCCGAGCACGCGGCCGAGCTCACCCAGGACGTCTTCGTGCGCGCGTGGCAGAAGCTCGGGACGTTCCGGGGCGAGGCCCGGTTCGGGACCTGGCTCCACCGGCTGGCGGTGAACCTGATCCTCAGCCGCCGCGCGTCGTTCGCCACCCAGCGCGCGCGCTTCCTCGACGGCGAGACCGTGCTCGAGAGCCTGCCGTCGCGCTCGGCCGGCCGCGAGCACCACATGGACTTCGAAGCCGCCATCGGTCGGCTTCCCGACGGCGCGCGCGCGATCTTCGTGCTGCACGACGTCGAGGGCTACCGGCACGAGGAGATCGCCGCGCTGCTCGGCGTCACCTCGGGCACCACCAAGGCGCAGCTCCATCGTGCCCGGATGCTGCTGCGGGGCTACCTGTCGTGAAGGGGCGCGAGGGGAACATGAGCGACACCTGGACGGAGTTCCTTTCGGATCACCTCGACGGCGGTCTCGCGCCGTCGGACGCGCGCGAGCTCGAGCGGCATCTCGAGACGTGCGCCGAATGCAGCGAGACGCTCGCACGGCTGCGCGCGGTCAAGGACCGCGCGGCCGCGCTCGTGGACCCGCCGGCGCCGGACGATCTCTGGGCGGGGATCGCTTCTCGAATCGGCTCGGCGGGATCCACGGGGGCGGCCGGGCCGCGGGTGCTGGCGCTGCCGCGCCGCCACGCGACCGCCGCGTGGGCGGTGCCCGCGGCGGCCGCGGCCGCGGTCGCGCTGGTGATCGGCGTGCAGTGGTTCGCGGGCCACGCGCCGCGCCGGGCGGAGCCGCTCGCCGCCGCACCCGCGCCGGCCGAGACCGCGCAGGCCGCGACGTTCGACGCCGAGCGGGTCGAGGGCGAGATCGCGCAGCTCCAGCAGGCGCTCGATCGCGGCCGCGGCAAGCTGGACCCGAAGACGATCTCGGTGCTCGAGACCAACCTCAAGGTCATCCGCGCCGCCACCGAGGACGCCCGCCGCGCGCTGGCGGCCGACCCGGCGAACCGCGAGCTGCAGGACTATTTCGCGGCCACCGTGCAGAGCAAGCTGGCCCTGATGCGCCAGGCCACGGCGATGGCGGGGATGTGACCATGCTCGCCCCGTTCCTCGCCGCCCTGTCGCTGTGCGCTGTCGCCGCCGCGGCCCCGCTGCCGCCGGCCCCGCCCGCGCCGCCCGACGCCCCCGCCGCCGCGCCCGCGCCCGTTGCACCGGAGCCGCCGCAGATCCGGCCCGAGGTCGCGGCCTGGGGGCTGGCGCACCCGGTCATCGTCCTCGACGGGCCCGCCGGGCCCTCGGAGTGGATCGAGTGGGTCGCGCCCGCGGGCATGCCGCAGTCGCGCGAGGCGCGCAGCGAGACGCTGCTGGCGGTGCCGCGCTCGACGTCGCTCGACGTGCGCAACGTCGCCGGCACGATCGCGGTGCAGGCGTGGAAGCGCAACGAGGTGCGCATCGTGGCCGAGCACGGGCGCCTGGCGCGCCTCGTGCCCAGGCTCGTCAACGGCACGCTGACGGTCACGCTCGTGGACCGGCGCGGCGCGCCCGCGTTCGGCGACGTGACGCTGCAGGTGCCGGAGTGGATGCCTCTGCGCCTGAGCAGCGTCGAGAGCCCGATCGACGTCGAGGGGGTGCGGGCCGCCATCGAGGCCGGCTCGGTGCGCGGCGACGTGGTTGTGCGCAAGTGCCGCGGCGTGCTGCAGCTGCGCTCGGTCGAGGGCGGGGTGCACGTCGTCGACGCGCGCGGGCGCCTGCAGGTGGCCTCGATCAACAGCCTCGTGCGCCTCGTGCGCGTGAACGGGCTGATCGACGCCGAGAGCGTCAACGGCGACATCCAGCTCTCGCAGGTGGAGTCGCCGGACGTCGAGGCCAGCTCGGTCAACGGCAGCGTCGACTTCACCGGCCCGTTCCAGCCGCGCGGTCGCTACCGGCTGATCTCGCACCGAGGCAACCTTCGGGTGGGCGTGCCCGTAGACGCGGCCGTGGACGTCTCGGTGGCCAACTTTAACGGCGAATTCGAGAGCGGATTCCCGCTCCGGGCCGTGCCGCGGACCAAGGGCCGCCGGTTCACGTTCACGCTCGGCGGGGGCGGGTCCTCGCTCGAGCTCCAGTCGTTCGACGGCCTGATCCAGCTGCTGCGCGCCGGCGAGCCGCCCGAGCCGCCGCACGCGCCGCAGGCGCCGGCCCCGCCGGCCGCGAAGGAGGATTCGCGATGAAGCGTTGGAACCCCGTGCTGTGGGCGGCGATCGGCGCGACGCTGATCGGGCTCTCGACCGGCAGCGACGCCTGGAGCGCCACGGACTCCGACCGCCACGAGGCGTGGAACTGGAGCGGGACGCTGGCCGCCGGGCGCGCGCTGGAGATCAACGGCGTCAACGGCAGCATCGTCGCCGAGCCGGGCGCAGGCGACCGCGTCGTGGTGACCGCCGACAAGCACAGCCGCCGGCACGACCCGTCGCTCGTGAAGATCGAGGTCAAGCAGGACTCGGACGGCATCGTCATCTGCGCCGAGTACCCCGGGCAGGGCTCGCCCTGCAAGGGCCCGGGCTTCGGCTTCGGTGGCAACCGCGCGGGCGACGTCGAGGTCGACTTCCACGTGCTCGTGCCCGCGGGGGTGAAGTTCACGGGCAACAACGTCAACGGCGCCGTGCGCGCGCTGGGCCTGCGGGGCCCGGTCAAGGCGCGCACCGTGAACGGCGAGTGCACGATCGAGACCTCGGGCAGCGGCGAGGCGAGCACGGTCAACGGCGCGGTGCACGCCACGCTCGGCCACCTGTCGGCGAAGGACGAGCTGGCCTTCCACACCGTCAACGGCAGCATCACGCTGCAGCTGCCACCGGACGCGGACGCCGAGTTCTCCAGCTCGACCGTGAACGGCAGCATCCAGACCGACTTCCCCGTCACGCTCTCGCACGGCTGGGGCCCGCGCAGCGCCAGCGGCACGATCGGCCGCGGCGGTGCCCGACTCAGCGCGCACACGGTCAACGGCGCGATCCGGCTGCTGAAGGTCGGCGCGATGTAGCGCGAGATTCGCCCGGACGCGAACCCCGGGCGGAACACGGCGCCGGGTCCGGGGCACCTCCCGGGCCCGGCGTCCTTCGCGTCCGGCGCGCGCCGGGCGTCCGGTTCCGGGACCGGGCCGTCCCACGAGCGGACACCCTCGCCCGCGCCCGCGCGCCTCCGGTTCGCCAAATCCCCAATGAATTCGCGCCTCCGCGCGGAATTCCGCGCGGGCACGAAACTTCCTCGATGGTCCCGCCGTTGGCGTACGCGTTTCCGCGCAACCACCGGAGGAGCCCCGTGGACATTCCCCGCCCGCCTCGCCGCCGTCACCGCCTCGCGATCGCCACGAGCGTCGCGGTGGTGGTCGTGCTCGGCGTGCTGGGCCTGGCGCGCATGCGGCCGGCCGACCCGGAGGTCGAGCGGGCGACGCTGTGGATCGACACCGTGCGCCGCGGCGAGCTGGTGCGGCAGGTCCGCGGCAACGGCTCGCTGGTGCCGGAGGACCTGCGCATCGTGTCCGCCCTCACGGCGGGCCGGATCGACCGCGTGCTCGTGCGTCCCGGCGCGCAGGTGGACGCGGGCACGGTGCTCATCGAGATGTCGAACCCGGACGTCCAGCTCCAGTCGCTGGACGCCGAGCGGCAGGTCAAGCTGGCCGAGGCCGACCTCGCGAGCCTGCGCGCCTCGCTCGAGACGCAGCGGCTCGCCGCGGCCTCGAGCGTCGCGGCCGCGCAGACCGAGCTGCACGAGGCCGAGCGCGGCGTGAAGGTGGCCGAGCGGCTCGCCTCCGAGGGCCTCGCGTCCGGCATGGACTCCGACCGCGCCCGCGACCGCGCCGACGAGGCACACACGCGCTACGACAGCGAGCGGCGACGTCTCGAGGTGCTGGCCGACGCGCGGCGCGCCCAGCTGGAGCTGCGCCGGTCCGAGGTGGACCGCCTGCGCGCGATCGCGCGCTTCCAGGCCGAGCGCGTCGCGTCGATGACCGTGCGCGCGGGGGCCGCCGGGGTCGTGCAGTCGCTCGCGCTGCAGCCCGGCCAGTGGGTCAACCCCGGCGAGGAGCTGGCCCGCGTCGCGGGGCAGGAGAGGCTCAAGGGGGTCGTGCGCATTCCCGAGTCCGACGCGCGCGACCTGAGCATCGGCCTGCGCGCGACGATCGACACGCGCAACGGCGTCGTGCGCGCGCACGTGGCGCGGATCGATCCCGCCGCGCAGGGCGGCACCGTGACCGTGGACCTCGCGATCGACGGCCCGCTGCCGCGAGGCGCGCGGCCCGACCTGGGCATCGACGGCAGCATCGAGATCGAGCGCCTGCCCGACGTGGTGTGGACCGGGCGCCCCGCCGACGGCTCGAGCGAGGCCACCGCGCAGCTGTTCGTCCTCGAGCCCGACGGGCGCCACGCGGCGCGGCGCACCGTGCGCCTCGGCCGCGGCTCCGCCGACGCGGTCGAGATCCTGGGCGGCCTCGCGCCCGGCGACCGCGTGATCCTGTCCGAGATGTCGCGCTGGAGCGGGGTCGCCCGCGTCAGCCTCAAGTGACCTTCGCTCCCATCCGCGAGGAGGAACCATGACCGTGACGACGCACGACCGGCCCGCTCCCGCCGCCGTCCGCGCCCCGCAGGGCGACGGCCACAGCCCGCTGCTCCGGCTCGAGGGCATCCGCAAAGTGTTCACCACGGACGAGGTCGAGACGCACGCGCTGAGCGACGTGCACCTCGCCATCGGCCGCGGCGAGTTCCTCTCGATCGCGGGCCCCTCGGGCTGTGGCAAGTCGACCCTGCTCTCGATCCTCGGCCTGCTCGACACGGCCACGCAGGGCCAGTACTGGCTCGACGGCAAGCCGGTGCAATCGCTCTCGTTCCGGCAGCGTGCGCGCATCCGGAACCGCGAGATCGGGTTCATCTTCCAGAGCTTCAACCTGATCGGCGACCTGACGGTGTGGGAGAACGTCGAGCTGCCGCTCACCTATCGCGAGATGGGCGTCGCCGAGCGCAAGCGCCGGGTCGGCGAGGCACTCGAGCGCGTGAGCATGGCGCACCGCGCGCGCCACCTGCCGTCGCAGCTCTCGGGCGGCCAGCAGCAGCGCGTCGCGGTCGCGCGCGCGCTCGCGGGCGATCCGCTCATCCTGCTCGCGGACGAGCCCACCGGGAACCTCGACTCCGCGAACGGCGAGTCCGTCATGGAGCTGCTTCGCGACCTGCACCAGATGGGCTCGACGCTGTGCATGGTCACGCACGACGAGCGCTTCGCGCGCTACGCGGACCGCACCGTCCACCTGTTCGACGGCCGCATCGTCGACGAGAAGAAGGCGCGCTGAGCGCGGGGACCCGGAGGGACGACATGGACATCCTGCTGCAGGACCTGCGCTACGCGGTGCGCTCGCTGTCGCGGGCCAAGGGCTTCGCGGCCGTGGTCGTGCTCGTGATGGCGCTCGGCATCGGCGCGAACGTGATGATCTTCGCCCTGGTGGACGGCATGATGTTCAAGCCGTGGCCGCTGCCGGATGTGGAGCGCGTCGTCTCGGTGCGCATGATCGATCCCGCCCGCGGCAGCGGCGACATCAACCTCTCGTGGCAGAACTTCCGCGACCTGCAGGCGGGGGTGACGTCATTCGAGGCCTTCGGCGGCGTCACCAACATCAACGCCATCGTGACGCTGGACCGGGACCCGGAGAAGTTCCAGGGCGCGTACATCACGTCCGGGCTGTTCCCCGCGCTGGGCGTGATGCCGGCGCAGGGCCGCAACTTCCGCCCGGACGAGGAGGTCTGGGGCCGCAACTTCGACCAGGTGGTCATCAGCGACCGCATCTGGCGGAACCGCTTCGGTGCGGACCCGCACGTCCTCGGGCGCACGCTGCGGCTCAATGGCCGCGTGCGCGCGGTGGTCGGCGTGATGCCGCCGGGTTTCCAGTACCCCGAGACCCAGGACTTCTGGATCCCCGCCGGCTTCAACGCCTCCGGGGACAAGCGGATCGACGGCTGGTTCATGGGCGTCGCGCGGCTCCGGCCGGGCGTCACGATCCGCCAGGCCGACGCGGAGGCGAAAGCCGTGTTCGCCGGCATCGCGCGGCGGAACCCGGAGATGAAGGGCTACGACGCGCGGGTGCTCGGCCTGCAGGAGCAGTGGGTCCAGTACGTGCGCCCGATCCTGGTCGTGATGCTGCTGGCGGTGATCTTCGTGTTGCTCATCGCGTGCGCGAACGTCGCGAACCTCATGCTCGCGCGCGCCGCGAATCGCCGCCGCGAGATCTCGCTGCGGCTCGCGCTGGGTGCCTCCCGCGGGCGCATCGTGCGCCAGCTCCTCACCGAGAGCGTGCTGCTCGCGACCGCGGGCGCGCTGCTCGGGTGGCTGTTCGCGCACTGGGGCGGCCTGTGGGAGACCGCGGCGATCCCGGTCGAGAAACCGTGGTTCCTCGACTACTCGATCGGCCCGCGCACGTACGCGTTCACGGGCGTCGTCACCGTGCTCGCCGCGCTGATCTTCGGGCTCGCGCCCGCGATGCACGCGGCCGACTCGAGCCTCATGGAGGCGCTGCGCGAGGGCAGCGTGCAGAGCGGCAGCTCGCGCGGGCACCGCCGGCTGCGCAATGGGCTCGTCGTCGCCGAGATCGCTCTGTCGCTGGTGCTGCTCGTCGGCGCCGGCCTGATGATCCGCACCATGCAGCGCTTCCAGGCCGAGGGCGAGAGCCTGCGGCTGGACAACCTCGTCACCGCGCGCGTGCTGCTGCCGGTCGCGACCTATCCGGCCGACACCGACCGGCGGCGGTTCTTCCATGCCATGGCCCGGAGCCTCGGCTCGGCGCCGGGCGTGACCGAGGTCTCGGCGCTGAGCACGCTGCCGCTGGGCCGCGACAACAACGACGCGATCGCGCTCGTGCCCGGCAGCGAGGATCCGCGCCACGGCCTGCTCGTGAACGTGGCGACCGCGCTTCCCGGCGCCTTCCGCACCCTCGGCCTGCCGGTGCTGCGCGGGCGCGAGTTCACGGAGGCCGACGACGAGCACTCGATGCGGGTCGCGGTCGTGGGCCGCGCGTTCGCGGCCCGCGCGTGGCCCGGGCAGGACCCGCTGGGCCGCCGGGTGCGGCTGGCCGGCGAGGCGGACTCGCTCGGCTGGCGCACGGTCGTCGGCGTGGTGCCCGACATCACGGAGAACGTCGAGAACAGCCAGTCGTCGCCCTACAAGCTCTACGCGGCCGAGTACCAGCAACCCGAGCAGCAGCTCTCGGTGCTGGTCCGCGCGCGCGGCGGCTCCGAGGCGGGGGCGGCCGCCCTGCGGCGCGTCGTGCGCGGCCTCGACCGCGACATCGCGGTCACCGAGGTGCGCTCGATGCGCGAGCAGCTCCACTTCTCGCTCTGGGTGCGCCGGCTGTTCGCGAGCCTGATCGGCGCGTTCGGCGTCGTCGCGCTGCTCATCGCCGCGGTGGGCCTGTACGGCGTCATGGCGTACTCGGTGGCCCAGCGCACGCAGGAGATCGGCATCCGCATGGCGCTGGGCGCCGACGCGGCCGGCGTGCAGCGGCTGGTTGTGGGCAACGCCATGAGCCTGACCGTCCTGGGCGTCGGCATCGGCCTCGCGGCGGCGTTCGCCCTGACCCGATTCATGTCCACGGCCATCCAGGGCGTCAGCCCGACCGACCCGCCCACGTTCACGCTGGTGACGGTCACGCTCATGCTCTCGGGCGTGCTCGCGGCGTGGGTGCCGTCGCTGCGCGCGACCCGCGTGGACCCGATGCGGGCGCTGCGGGCGGAGTGAGCGCGTGCGGCCCGCCCGGGGACGGGCGGGCCGCGATGGCGCCGGCCTGACAACGGCGGGCCGCCGAACTGGTATCGTGGTGCACCGCCGCGCCGCGGCCCCCACGGAGAGCCGCGGCGGGCGGCCCGGACCCGGACGATCCCCATGCGCGCACGCTTCCTCTCCATCGCCCTTCTCGCCGCGCTCGCGGCGCCCGCCGCCCCGCGCGCCGCGTCGCTGCCCGCGCCACGGACGCCGTCCACCGCGCGCTTCACCTGAGCGAGCTACGCGGGCCCGTCGGGCCCGGTCGTGGACTCGGAGTTCGCGCTCTGGCACATGCAGCAGGCGCTGTGGGACCCGGTCGATCCCGCCGAGCTCGGCTCGCTCGACGACGCGCTCCACTTCCGCGTCAACGGCGAGATCTACCGCTTCTCGAGCCAGCGCACGCTGCAGCGCTTCATGACGGCGCCGCACCTCTGGTGCGGCCTGTTGCGCGACCCGGTCACGGGCCAGCGCTTCTGGCCGTCCGCGCGCTCGCCCGAGGCGTACTGGGTGGGCGGCCCGTACTACTTCGCCAGCGACTCGAGCAAGGCCGTGTTCGTCGCCGACCCGAAGAAGTACGAGGTCGTGCGCACGATGTAGCGCACGGCGCGTGCTACCCTGCCCGTCATGAGGCCCACGACCCCTCAGGCCGGCTACGTGCACGGCACGCACCCCGAGGAGCAGCGCCGCCTCTCCGACCTCAACGCGCTCATCAACGAGGCGTCGCTCGCGACCCTGGCCCCGGAGCCCGGGGAGCGCACTCTGGACGTGGGCTGCGGCCTCGGCCAGCTCACCCGCGCCATCGCGGCGCGGACCGGGGCGCGCACGCTGGGGATCGAGCGCAGCGCCGAGCAGCTCGCGCGCGCCCGCGCGCTCGCGGCCGAGGCGGGCGAGGACGAGCGCGTCGAGTTCCGCGAGGGCGATGCGCTGGCGCTTCCGCTGGCCGAGGACGAGTGGGGGGCGTTCGACTGCGCGCACGCGCGCTTCCTGCTCGAGCACGTGCCCGAGCCCGCCGGCGTCGTGGCGCAGCTCGCGCGCGCCGTGCGCCGCGGCGGGCGCGTCGTGCTCGAGGACGACGACCACGAGCAGCTCCGGCTGTGGCCCGAGCCGCCGCACGTCGCCGTGGTCTGGCGCGCCTACCAGCGCACGTACGACCGGCTGGGCAACGATCCCATCGTCGGTCGCCGGCTCGTTCAGCTGCTCGCGGGCGCGGGCCTGAGGCCGCGGCGCACCGCGATGCTGCCGTTCGGCGCCGGCTCGGGGCAGCCCTCGTTCGCGCCGCTCGTGCGCAACCTCGCCGACATCCTCCGCGGCGCGCGCGAGGCCATCCTCGACTCCGGCGGCGCGACCACGGACGAGCTCCACGGCGCGCTCGCGGCGCTGGCGGCGTTCGAGGCCCGGGACGACGCCGCGCTGTGGTACTCGACCTGCTGGGCCGAGGCGGTGCGGCCGTGAGCACGCCCCCCGCGCCGCCCGTCGTGCTCGTCGCCGACGACGACACCGACGTGCTGGCCGCGCTGCGGTTGCTGCTGCGCGGCGAGGGCTGGGAGCTGGAGACGGCCACCTCGCCGGCGCTGGCGCTGGCGGCGCTCGAGAAGCGCGACTTCGACCTCGCGCTCATCGACCTGAACTACGCCCGCGACACGACGTCCGGGCGCGAGGGGCTCGACCTGCTCGAGCGCGTCCGCACGCTCGACCCCGCGCTGCCGGTGCTGGTCATGACCGCGTGGGGCAGCGTCGAGGGCGCGGTGGCGGCGGTGCGCCGCGGCGCCCGCGACTACGTGCAGAAGCCATGGGACAACGAGCGGCTGATGCAGACGCTGCGCACGCAGGTCGAGCTCGGCCGGGCGCTGCGGCTGGGCGAGCGGCTCGCGCAGGAGAACCGGATGCTGCGGCGCGAGGGCGCGCCGGAGATGATCGCCGAGTCGCCCGCGATGCGCGGCGCGCTCGAGCTCATCCGGCGCGTCGGCCCGAGCGACGCGAACGTGCTCGTGACCGGCGAGCACGGCACCGGCAAGGAGCTTGTCGCGCGGCTGCTGCACGCGTCGTCCTCGCGCGCCGGGCACGCGCTCGTCACCGTGAACGTGGGCGGCCTCGCGGAGGGCGTGTTCGAGAGCGAGCTGTTCGGTCACGTGAAGGGCGCGTTCACCGGCGCCAGCGCGGAACGGGCCGGGAGATTCGAGCTGGCGCACGGCGGCACGCTGTTCCTCGACGAGATCGCGAACGTGCCGCTCGCGCAGCAGGCGCGGCTGCTGCGCGTGCTGCAGACGGGCGAGTTCGAGCGCGTCGGCAGCTCGCGGTCGCGCGCGGTCGACGTGCGGCTCGTCTCTGCGACGAACGCCGACCTGCGCGCCGAGTGCGGCGCGGGGCGCTTCCGCGAGGACCTGCTGTTCCGCATCAACACGGTCGAGATCCACCTGCCCGCGCTGCGCGAGCGGCGCGAGGACATCCCGGCGCTCGCGCGCTACTTCCTCGGCCGGCACGCGCGGCGCTACCGCAAGCCGCTCGCCGGGTTCGAGGACGCCGCACTCGAGGCGCTCCTGGCGCACGCCTGGCCGGGCAACGTGCGCGAGCTCGACCACGTGATCGAGCGGGCGGTCCTGATGGCCCGCGACGACCCCGTGCGCGCGGGCGACCTCGCGCTGCGGGCCGCGGACAGCCGCGGCCCGGCGCTGGACGAGCTGACGCTCGACGAGGCAGAGCGGCTGCTGATCCAGCGCGCGCTCCAGCGCTGCGACGGCAACGTGAGCGAGGCCGCGCGGCTGCTGGGGCTCTCGCGCAGCGCGCTCTACCGCCGCCTCGAGCGGCACGCGCTGTAGGCCGGCCGTGCCCGCGCGCTCCCGCCGCCGCCTCGCGCACGAGACGCGCGTCACGCTGCTCGCGCTCGCGGGCGGCGCGCCCGCCGTCGCCGTCGCGATCGCGGCGCTCGCGCGCGCCGGCGGGGACCCGGGACTGCGCGTCGCCGCGGGCGTCGTCGTGCTCGCGGCATGGGCGGGCTTCGCGCTGGCCGTGCGCGAGCGCGTCACGCGCCCGCTGCAGACGCTCTCCAACCTCGTCGCGGCGGTGCGCGAGGGGGACACGTCCATCCGCGCCCGCGGGGCCGGCCTCGACAGCGCGCTCGGGCTCGCGCTCTGGGAGGTCAACGCGCTCACCGAGCAGGTGCGGCAGCAGCGCTACGAGGCGCTCGAAGCGCTCTCGCTCGTGCGGCAGGTGATGGAGTCGATCGACGTCGCGCTGTTCTCGTTCGACCCCGAGGGGCGCCTGCGGCTCGTGAACCGCGACGGCGAGCAGCTCCTGGCGTGCCCGGGCGAGCGCGCGCTCGGGCGCGACGCCGCGTCGCTGGGGCTCGCCGAGGCGCTCGAGGGGCGGACGCCGCGCCTGCTCGAGCTGCGGCTGCCGGGCCGCTCGGGCCGCTGGGAGCTGCGCCGCGGCACGTACCGGCACGGCGGGCGGCCGCACGAGCTGGTCGTGCTCTCCGACCTCGGCCGCTCGCTGCGCGAGGAGGAGCGCGAGGCCTGGCAGCGCCTGATCCGCGTGCTCAGCCACGAGATCAACAACTCGCTCGCTCCGATCCAGTCCATCGCCGGCAGCCTGCGCGGCCGCGCCGAGAGGGCCGGCCCGACGGACGGGCCCGACGACGACGTGCGCGAGGGCCTGCGCGTGATCGAGGCGCGGGCGCAGTCGCTCGCGCGCTTCATGCACGCGTACGCGCGGCTCGCGCGCCTGCCGCAGCCGGAGCCCGCGGACGTCGACGTGGCCGCGGCCGTCCGGCACGCGGTGGCGCTCGAGACTCGCGTGGCGGTCGCCGTGCGCGAGGGCCCCGCGCTCGCGCTGCGCGCCGACCCCGACCAGCTCGAGCAGCTCCTGATCAACCTCGTGCGCAACGCCGCCGACGCCGCGCTCGAGACCGGGGGCGGCGCGTGGGTGTCGTGGAGCGCCGGCCCGCACGGGCTGGAGCTGCGGGTCGAGGACGAGGGCCCCGGCCTGGCCGACACGGCGAACCTGTTCGTGCCGTTCTTCACGACCAAGCCGGACGGCTCCGGCATCGGCCTGG